>CANQGC010000111.1 GCA_947600345.1 uncultured Clostridia bacterium | reverse complement strand
CTGATGATGACCGCCGCCAGGCCGATGACGATGGCGCCGCGGCCCATGTTCACGTCCACGAAGCCCTGGTAGTGGGAAAACAGCGCGGAGGCCAGCGCCACGGTGCCGTTGGAGAGCATCAGGCCCAGGATCTTGCAGAAGTTGGTGTTGATGCCCTGGGCCCGGCTCATGGCCTCGTTCGCGCCGGTGGCGCGCAGCGCGGCGCCCAGCTCGCGGCCGAAGAACCAGTATAGCACCGCGATCAGCACCGCCGTGAAGATCAGCGTCACGAAGATCGGGTTCTGCATCGAGATTTCGCGCACGTAGCGGGAGCTCACGATCAGGTTGAACTTGGTCACGCTCACGGCCTGGTTGGCCTTGCCCAGCATGATCGTCAAATTGATCGAATAGAGCGAGAGCTGCGTGAGGATGCCCGCCAAAATCGGCGGTATGCCCATGGCGGTGTGGAAGATGCCTGTGGCCAGGCCCGCCAACATGCCCGCGAGTATGGCGCAGAGCAGCGCCACCCAGACGTTCACGCCGTGCATCATCAGCATGATGCACACCGCGCCGCCGGTGGCCATGGTGCCATCGACGGTCAGGTCGGCGTAGTCCAGCACCTTGTAGGTGATGTACACGCCGATGGCCATGATGCCCCAGATCAGCCCCTGGGCGACGGCGCCGGGCAGGGCGTTGAGCAGAGTAGTGAAATTCAATGAAATTTCCCCCAAGCGTTCATTTTCAGGTTATATAGGCACCACCGCACAGAACGGCGGCGCGTCAGGCGATGCCTTTTCCGCCATCTGCGGCGTACAAATTTCTCGACTTACTTCCAGTAAGCCTTCGAAATCTGCACTTGCATCTGACGAAAAATTCATTCGCCTGCCGACCACCTTATCTGTGCGGTGTTGCCTAGAGCGAAAGAGAACAGTGGATGAACCACTGCTCTCTTCGGTTCATAAGGCTCAGGCGGCCTCGATGGCTTCGTAGCCCTCGGGGATGGTGATGCCCAGCGCCTCGCACATCTCTGCGTTGTACTTCTTGGTGAACTGCGGAGCGGGCTGGATCGGCATGGTGGAGACGTCCGCGCCGTTGACCAGGATCTCATAGGCCATTTCGCCGGTGGCGTAGCCGATGTCATAGTAGCTGATGGTCAGCGTGGCGACGCCGCAGCCGGAGCAGATGCCTTCCTCACCGGCGACCACGGGCTTGCCCGCGGGCTCGACCACGTTGCGGATGGCCTCGGTGCAGGAGGCGGCGGTGTTGTCGGTGGGCACGTAGAGCACGTCGCTGCCGTCGCAGGCGTTCTGCACGACGGAGGCAACGTCGTTGGAGTCGGTGAAGGCATACTCATTGCAAGTGTAGCCCAGGTCCTCGAGATAGCCCTTGATGGTGTTGATCTGATAGATGGAGTTCGCCTCGGCGGAGCAGTAGATCAGGCCCACGGTCTTGGCATCCGGGAACAGCTCCTGGATCATCTCGGCCTGGCCGTCCAGCGGAGCCAGGTCCGTGGTGCCGGAGATGTTGATGCCGGTGGTGCCGGTCCAGTCGTCGATGCCCAGCGCGCTGCCGTAGTCGGTGATGGAGGTGCCCAGCACCGGGATGTCGGCGGTGGCGGCCTGCGCGGCCTGCAGCGGGGCGGTGGCGTTGGCCATGATCAGATCGACGCCATTGGAGACGAAGGTATTGATGATGGTGGTGCACATGGCGGAGTCGCCGGAGGCGTTCTGCTCGTCGATGACGGCGGCGTCGCCCAGCTTCTCAGCGATCGCGTCCTTGAAGCCCTGGGTGGCCAGGTCCAGCGCGGGATGCTGCACCAGCTGGCAGATGCCGATGTTGTAGGTCTGGCCCTCGGCCATCGCGGCCACGGAGAGCACGAGCATGAGCGCGATCAGAACGGACAGGATCTTTTTCATGGATGAATTCCTCCTTGCATAATTTGCTTCCCGGAAGCTTTGCCCCGGAAAGTACAAACGCCCCCGGCACGCGTTTCGCGTGCAGAGGGCGTAATGAACGCGGTACCACCTCAGTTCGCCCGGGCGCCTGCCCGAGCCTCGCCGGACGAAGGGACGTTTCGCCCGCGCTCCGGTAACGGGGAGCGGCCGTCTGCGCCTACCCAGCGGGGAGATCGCCCCGGATCGTCCGCCTTCAGCGCGAGGCTCGCGGGAGGAATTCGCCCGGTCGCGGCTGCCCCTTTCCAGCTCCGGGGCTCTCTGGAAGCCGCGCCGCCCGAGTTACTGCTTCCCGGTCGTCGCCTTTTCAGCTTGCCAAAATAATTTCGACAATTTATGCTCAATTTAAGAATATTATAACCTTCCCGCCGCCTTCTGTCAAGGCGAAGGAATGTTAAATCCATATGTACGACCGGCGTTCCGGCTTGTGCGCGGTGGGCGGATGTGCTATAATTGACGGGTAAATCCTGCACGAAATCGGAGGAATCGCGATGAAGCTGCACGCGGAGTGCATCCCATGCCTGGCCCGGAGCGCGCTGAACCGGGCGAGGAGCGTAACGGACCCCGCGGCGCGCACGGAGTACATGCGGCGGGTGTGCGAGATCCTGGCCTCCGCCGACGCGGATTACGACTCCGCGCCGCTGCTGGACGCGCGCATCATCCGCCTGGGCCGGGAGTACCTGGGCGTGACGCAGGACTACGCCCAGATCAAGCGCAGCTTCAACGCGCTGATGCTGGGCGTGTGCGGCGAGCTTCGCGCGCGGATCGAATCCGCCGCCGACCCGCTGCTGGCGGCGCTGCAGTTTTCGATGGTGGGCAACTACATCGACTTCAACCTTCTGGGGGACGTGAACCCGGATACGGCGCTGCGGCTGATCGGCGAGGCGGCGGACCGGAAGCTCGACGCCGCGGAGCTGGCGCGCCTCAAATCCGACCTGTCCGGGGGCGGCGAGCTGGTGCTGGTGCACGACAACTGCGGCGAGGTGGCGCTGGACAAGCTGCTGCTGGAGACGATCGCCAGGCTCTACCCGAACATCCGGCCCGTATCGCTGGTGCGGGGCGCGCCCATCGCCAACGACGCCACCCGGGAGGACGCGGCGCAGGTCGGCCTTTCGGACGTGGCCGAGGTGCTGGATAACGGCCTGCCGGACCTCCCCGGCACCCAGATCGACCAGCTGCCGGAGGCGGTGCGGGAGCGCCTGGAGCGCGCGGCGGTCATCATCGCCAAGGGCCAGGGGAACTTCGAGAGCATGATCGGCTGCGGCCTGAACGTCTACTACCTGCTGCTGAGCAAGTGCGAGCACTACACGAGCTGGTTTGGCTTCGAGCACTTCGGCGGCGTGCTGGCGAACGAACTGCGCAGGAGCTTCTGAGCGCGGCGCGCCTTGGCAGAGGGAAACCCGGCTGTCGCGATGGACAGCCGGGTTTCCTCTGTGCAGGACGGAAGGATCGGAATCAGCGGATTTTTCCCCCGTACACGGTCTCGTACATGGCGATCAGGTTCTCGGTGGGCACGTTGGCCACGACGTTGTGGATCGTGTTGAAGATGTAGCCGCCATTCTTGTTCAATATGCGCACGCGCTCCGCCACCTGCGCGCGCACCTCCTCCGGCGTGCCGAAGGGGAGCACGCGCTGCGTGTCCACGCCGCCGCCCCAGAAGGTGAACTTGTCGCCGTATTCGTCCTTGAGCCGCTGCGGGGACATGCCGTTGGGCTCCATGGCGCTGAACTGCACCGGGTTCAGGCAGTCCACGCCCATCTCGGCGAAGTCGTCCAGCAGGTCGTTCACGCAGCCGCAGCAGTGGTAGAAGGTCTTCCAGTTCGTGTGCTCGTGCACCCAGCCGTTGATGCGCGTGTAGAAGGGCTTGTAGAGCTCCCGGAAGGTGCTCGGGCTCAGGAACAGCCCGCGCTGGGTCGCGAAGTCCGTGCCGGAGATCCAGACGACCTGGATCCGGTCGCCGACGGCCTGCCGGTAGATTTCAAGGTTCTTGAGCATGACCTCCGTCTGCATCTCAAACACGGCCTTGATGTAGTCCGGATACATCACCTGCGCGGTCAGCCAGTCCGCGACCGTGCGGATGCCCTTGGGATTCTTGACGGTGGGGCCCGGCACCCAGGCCGCGTCGCCCAGGCCGGCGCCGCCCAGCACGCCCATGATGGCGTATTCGGTGCCCTCGTAGAGCTTCTTGGATTCCTCCTCCCAGTAGCGCGCGTCCTCGTCGCTGCACACCTGGAAGTCCTCCTTAAAGTCCTCCTCGGGGGTCAGATCCTCCTCGTCCAGGTCCCAGTCGAAGGGCTCCTCGAAGTGGTCCACGTTGTCGAAGAAGGTGCCGCCCCTGGGCATGCAGAAGGCGTACTTCGCGCTGCGGTCGCCGCAGGCGTACACCAGCTTGTCGCCCTTCTCGTTGACGTCGTATTCGAAGCCGCCGCCCATCCAGGTGGGCGTGCCGTCGTCCAGGTCGAAGGGCTTCCAGCCGTCCTGCATGAAGCCCATCATGTTGCCGCGGTTCCACAGGCCGATGACGTCGCTGTGCACGGCCCGCAGCAGATCCTCCTCCACCTCGCCCAGCATCTGGAGCGGCTCGATCGCCTTGATGCGGTGCTCGTCCAGCCCCAGCGCCTTGCGCAGGCGGTACAGGGTGGAGATGTTCATGCCGGTCTGGCCGTTGCTGCCCAGGTCGATGGGGCAGCGGTCCGGCTGCTGATGATTTATTGCCTTCAAAACGCGCTCTCGTGAAGTCATACTGCTCCTCCTCAATGCTTCGTACTTGGATGCGACCGTCGCCGATCGTTGCCGCGCGGCGTTGACAAAACTGCCGCCGATGCCTTATACTGAAATGGAATGCTCCATCGAAATGGAATGTTCCATCGACTTTCTCTTGTGAAGTGTGGTGATACGATGCGCCCGTTTGGCCGGGGCATACTTCCGCAATCGCAAATCTTCCTCTATGAGGCCTCACCGCTGGCAAGGCGCATCTACTATTACGCGCTCTGCGTGGGCCACTACGAGTGCGGCGCAGACTACGTGGTCAATCGCGAGAGCTACGACAGCTTTCTGCTGCTTCACATCGTTCGCGGCAGGGCCTACTATGAACAGGATGGAATTCGCACCGAACTGGGCAGGGATTCCTTCGCGTTCATCGACTGCTACAGGCCGCACGAATACGGCGCGATCGGCTCCTGCGAGATGTACTGGATTCACTTCGATGGCCCCTCGGCCCGGGACGTGTACGAAATCATCGCCGGAAGCGGCTCCTTCGTGCCAAAGAGCTTCGACCGCTCCCACCGGGCGCTGATCGAAATCTACGAAAATACGCTTGCCTACGGTCCGATCGAGGAGGCGGAGATGAACCGCCTAATCGTGGGCCTGCTCACGGAATTCCTCGTGAAGGCGGAGCGAAGATCCTCCGCGGAGAGCGATATGATCGAGGAAATCCGAAACTACATTCTGGACAATCCCGACAAGGAGCTGTCGCTCGAGGCGCTGTCCAGGCGCGCCAACCTGAGCCCCTATCACTTCGCCCGCATCTTCAAGCGCCGGGTGGGGACCACGCCCCACGACTATCTGATCCACACGCGCCTGAACCTGGCGAAGTTCTACCTGTTGAGCTCCAGCAGCTCGATCAAGGAGATCGCGTATCTGTGCGGCTTCTCCAACGAGAGCAACTTCTGCACCTGCTTCAAGAAGCACCTCGGCACGACGCCCACGATGTTCCGCACCGCAGGCCGCGAGTAGCCCGCCATCTCCATCGGAGAGCCCCGGTCCGCCTCGGGCGGTCGGGGCTCTCCCTCGCTCTCAGCGCGCGGCCGCATGCCGCGCGCTGAATTCGCGCATCCGCTTCGGGATCAGCCGAGGATGTCGTGATAGTTCTCGGGCGTGGTGATCTCGGCGGGGACGGCGGTCTCCATCTCGACCTCGTTGCCGTCGATCACGTCGAAGAGCGTGTTGACGGAGTAGGTGCCGATGGCGACGTCGGAGAAGTACGGGGAAGCCTTCAGGCAGGAGCCCTTCTCGTACTCTTCAGCGGCCATGTAGGCGCCCATGCCCACGCAGGCGGACTCGGCATCCACGCCGGCGGTCTCCAGCGCGCGAACCACGCCGATGATGCCCTCCTCGTTGGCGCCCATGACCATCCACTTGGTGATCTGGGGGTTGCCGGTGATGATGGCGGCGGAGGCGGTGTTGCCCTTCTCGGTGGTGCCGTCATAGTCGGCGTAGAACAGGCGGCCGGTCTGCTCGAACTCCGGGAACTTGGCGCTCAGCACGTCGTACTCGCCGTCGGTGCGCGGCACGCAGGAGGACACGGTGGACATGGTCATGATCAGCACGCCGCAGGCCTCGTCGTCCTTCAGGTTGTTCTCCTCGATGTAGCTGCACAGCCACTCCGCGCAGGAGGAGCCGATGTCGTAGCCGGCGATGCCGACCCAGGGGGCGATCTTCTCGCCGTTGACCTCCAGCGCGTCGTCGCAGGCGACCACAGCGATGCCGTACTCGTTGCACAGATCGACGATGTTCTGGCTCATGGTCTGGTCCGGCGTGCAGGTCACGATGCCGTCCGCGCCGTTGGCGTGCGCCTGCTCGATGGCGTCGAGCATCTTCTGGCCCTCGAGTGCCACGTCCACATAGTAGTACTCGCCGCCGGCCTCTTCCACCGTCCTGCGGGCGGACTCGCCCTCGTTCAGGAACCACTCCTGGTCGCCGGACTTGTAGATGCCGTAGACCACGAGCTTGCCGTCGCCGTTCTTGTCGTGCAGGACGCCCTCCGCGAAGGCACAGCCGCCGATCGCGAGCATCGCGATCAGTACCAGAGCAAGGATCTTCTTCATTTGGGATTACCTCCTATTAAAATGATCTATTGTCAAGGCGGACCTCCGCCTCGGGCACGGGGAAGGATCAGCGGTTCCGCTTGCTCTCGCTCAGCAGCCGCTTCTCGGTGTTGACCTTGCGGATGTAGTCCGCGGTCAGCGCGATCAACAGCAGCGCGCCCTTGCCGACGTACTGCCAGAAGTTCGCGTTGGGGATGCCGACCATGTTGAGGCCGGTGTTGAAGGTCTGGATCAGCAGCACGCCGATGACCGTGCCGCCCATGTTGCCCACGCCGCCGGCGAAGGATACGCCGCCCAGTATGACCGCCGTGATGGCGTCAAACTCCAGGTTGACGTTCGCCGAGGGCTGGCCGGACTGCATGCGCGCCACGTAGACGATGCCGCCGATGCTGCACAGCAGGCCCATCACCACGAAGGAGATCGTCACGATCCGCTGGGGATTCATGCCGGCCAGCCGCGCCGCCTGGGCGTTGCCGCCGATGGCGTACACGCTGCGGCCGAAGCGGGTCTTGGCCAGGATCACGCCGCCGATGATGAACGCGATGATCATCAGCCAGACCGAGAAGGGCAAGCCCAGCGGCCGGGCCTTGCCGACCCAGATGAAGGTCTGATTCATGATGCCGATGGACTTACCGTCGCAGATGATGTAGGCGAAGCCGCGCATCACGGATTGCGTGACCAGCGTGGCGATGAACGCCTCCAATTTCAGCTTATTGACCATGAACGCGTTGCACAGGCCCACGACCACGCCGGCGGCCATGGTGATCAGCAGCGTCACGCCGAAGTTCAGCCCCTTGGAGACCAGCAGCGAGCTCAGCACGCCCAGGAACGCCACCAGCGAGCCCGGCGACAGGTCGTTCTGGCCCTCGATGATCAGGTAGGTGTGGCCGATGGCCACCAGGCCCACCAGCGAGGCGGCGATCAGTATGTTGACCATGTTGACCGTGGTCAGGAAGTTGTGGTTGAGCAGCGAGAACGCCGCGATTTCGATGACCAGCGCGACGACCAGCACGATCAGGTTGCCGTTGATTTTCAGCTTCTTCATTCCTCTGGCCCCTCCTTAATTGCTCGCCGCGGCCGTCCGCGTCCCGGCGGCGTCCTCCACCATGCCCAGGCTCAAGAGCTTCGCCTCGGTGGCCTCCTCGCGCATGACCTCGCCGCTGACCTTGCGGTTGCGCATCACGATGATGCGGTCGGACAGGCCGATGACCTCCGGAAGCTCCGAGGAGATCAGGATCACGCCCAGGCCCTGCTTGGCGAAGGCGCAGATCATATTGTAGAATTCGGACTTCGCGCCCACGTCGATGCCCTTCGTGGGCTCGTCCAGGATCAGCACCTTGGGCTTGGTCTCCATCCAGCGCGCCACGATGCACTTCTGCTGGTTGCCGCCGGAGAGCTCCACGATCTTCTTGTCCGGCGAGGGCGTGCGGATGTTGAAGTCCCGTATGCCGCGCTCGGCGGCCTCCGCCTCCCGGCGGGCGCTGACGAAGCCCGCCGCGTTGGAGTTCTCCCGCAAAAGCGATATGTTGATGTTGCCCAGCACGGAGAGGTTCGAGAGGATTCCCTGGGTCTTGCGATCCTCCGGCACCAGCACGATGCCCAGCCGCTGGGCATCCGAGGGCGCTTTGCAGTGGATGGGCTTGCCCTCCAGGTAGACCTCCCCGGCGGTCATGCGGTCCGCGCCGATGATGGCGCGCATGACCTCGGTTCTGCCCGCGCCCACCAGGCCGGAGAAGCCCAGCACCTCGCCCCGGTGCAGCTGGAAGGACACGCCGTCCACCTCGTCGGATTCGAGATTCTTGACCTCCAGCAGCACGTCGCCGATCTGCTTGTCCCGATCCAGCGAGCTGTAGATGTCGCCCAAATCGCGGCCCACCATCAGCCGGATCATCTCCGGCTCGGTGGCCTGCTTGGCATCCAGCGTCGTGACGTAGCAGCCGTCCTTGAAGATCGCCACCTTGTCGGCGATCTGCTTGATTTCGCTCATGCGGTGGGAGACGTAGATGATGATCTTGCCCTCGGCTTTCAGCTTGTTGATGATG
>CANQGC010000110.1 GCA_947600345.1 uncultured Clostridia bacterium | reverse complement strand
GGAAGGTCTGGCGCATGATGCTGGGCAGCTCGTCCGCCACGAAGTCCCGGTAGCGCGGGCCGTGTGCCATGTTCTCGTAGCAGCTCAGCGCGCCGTCGGGCATCACCACCGCCAGCCCCGCATCCAGCGCGCAGCGCTCGATGGCCGTCTTGCGCATCCAGCTGGTGTGGTCGTCGCCCATGCCGTGGAACAGATAGAGCGCGGGCAGGTCGCGCGCCTCCGCCCCGGCGTCCCGGGGCAGCGGCAGGATCACGTTCACCGGGGCGTACATGTTCAGCGCCTCGGAGAAGAAGTTCATCCGGATCAGAGACATGCGAGCACCTCCCCCTCGGGAATCATCCAGTCCAGCGCGGATCGAATCTGTACGTCCCAGTACCGCCACAGGTGCTCGCCGGGGCCCTCGGAGTAGGTCAGGTCGTAGCCCAGGCGGCGCAGGTGGTCGCGCATCCGGATGCTGTGGGCGTAGAGGAAGTCCTCGGTGCCGCACCACATCCAGAGCGCCGGGCGGTTCTGCGCGCACGCCTCCGCCGCGCGGAACAGGTCGTGCTCCGAACCGGCGATGCGGTCGAGCGGGCCGAAGGTGTCCCTCCAGTAGGCCGTCTTCTCCAGCGGCTCGTCCAGCTCCGGCAGCGCGGCGGCGTCCAGCGCGCCGGAGAGCGACGCGGCCCGGGAGAAGGTGTCCGGCCGGTTCAGCGCGCAGCGGAAGGCGCCGTAGCCGCCCATCGAGATGCCCGCGACGAAGGTCCTCTCCCGCGCGTGGCTCAGTCCCGGCAGCATCCTGCGGCTCAGGCGCACCACCTCGTCGGAGACGTGGGTGAAGAAGCGCTCGCCCATCGCCGTGTCGGCGTACCAGCCCAGGCGGGTGTCGGGCATGATCACGGCCAGGTGCTTGTCCTCGGCGTAGCGCTCGATGGATGTGCGGCGCGTCCAGACGGTGTAGTCGTCGGTCATGCCGTGGAGCAGGTAGAGCGTGGGGAAGCCGCCCTCGGGCGGCGCGCCCTCGGGCAGCAGCGCGTTCATCTGCGCGCCCCGGCCCAGCGCGTTGGAGTAGAAGTCGATCTGCAAGAATGCCATGCCGCAGTCCTCCCGGGTTCGCGAGCTTCGCTTGCGAATGATCTATGAACCTAATTATATACAATGCGGCGCAAAAGCGCAAGATTGTGTTTGGAATGTGGCGGAGGTTCGATATTGCTATGGCGAATGTGGCTTTTTGCGCCGCGGAGTTTGGATTTATGGTATACTGTATGTGTATAGTAATCATCCAGGAGGACGCAACGATGAGCGAAGAGAACGATCGCAATCTTCAGAGCGTCGCCCCCGAGGCGAAGGAAAATGAAAATATAGAGCAGGCGAAGGACGAGGCGAAGGCCGCGGAGGGCAAGGATCGCTCCCCGGCCAAGAAGTCCTCGTCGGGCAAAAAGAAGGGCAAGAAGAAGGGCAAGGGCAGAAGCGCCATTGTGCCGGTGGCAATCGCGCTGGCGGTGCTGTTGGTGGTGTTCGCGCTGCTGGTGGGCTACGGCCTGGGCCGGGTGCGCGGCGGCGAGGGCGCTTCGGACGCCGAACCGGGCGCGGAGGTCACGTCGGAGCCCGCCTACGACGCCTTCACCGAGGCGCTGACCCAGCAGAACGAGCACGCGCTGGAGGCGCTCGCGGGCGGCGGCGAGGAGGCCGACGCGGATATGAGCATACTCATGGGCGAGGACGACCTGTTCAACGAGAACGCCGGGGAGGCGGAGGACGGCGACGACGAAGCTCCCGCCGCGGAGCCGGTGGTCGTGGCCGAGTACGGCGACGGCAAGCAGGTGATGAGCGACGAGGTGATGGAGGCGTACAACGAGGAGCTGAACGTGCACATCCTGTCGGGCAGCAGCGAGGAGGAGGTCGCCGATACGCTGCTGAACGACGTGCTGCGCTCCGCGGTCAGCGCGCGCGTGGAGGAGGAGCACGCGAAGGAGCTGGGCCTCTACGAGCTCAGCGAGGAGGACCGCGCGGAGATCGAGGCCGAGGCCAGGGAGGACTACGAGGAGTACGTGCAGTTCTATCGAGACAGCGAGCTCGACGCCGAGGGCATGAGCGAGGAGGAGGCCGAGGCCGCTGCCCGGGAGCAGCTGCTCGAGAGCGACGGCGTCAGCTATGAATCCATCGTCGCCCAGCTCGAGGAGGGCCGCTGGGCGCAGAAGCTGTTCGACCATGTGACCGGCGACGTCACCGTGGACGACGCCGCGGTGCAGGCGGCCTACGACGCCCGCGTGGCGGAGCAGGAGAAGAGCTTCAACGACTACCCGGACGACTACGAGTTCAGCCAGTGGAACGGCGATCTGGTTCTGTACAATCTGCCCGGCTACCGCGCGGTGAAGATGCTGCTGCTGGGCTTCGACGACGAGGAATCGGCGATGACCGCCTACGCGCTCAACGACGAGCTGGGGCTGCTGGATGCCGGCATCGACGAGGCGGAGCGCCAGGCCGCGCTCGACGAATGCTACGCCGGGCCGGAGGCCAGGGCGCAGGAGGCGCTGGCGCAGCTGCGCGGCGGCGCGAGCATGGACGAGCTGATCCTCTCCATCGGCGAGGACGAGGGCATGAAGGACGACCGGCGGCGCGCCCAGGGCTACTACATCTCCGAGGATTCCTCCCAGCCCGAGGAGCTGGTCGCGGCGGCGATGGCCCTGGAGAACGTGGGCGACTACACCGAGCCGATCCGCGTGGAGGACGGCGTCTGCATCCTGCAGTACATCGGCGACGTGGCGCAGGGGCCCGTGCCCCTGGATCAGGTCCGCGACGAGCTCCGCGAGGAGGTCCTCACCGAGGCCCGCAACAACGCCTACAACGCCCAGGTTCGCGCCTGGGTCGAGGAGGCCCACCCCACCTACTATCCCGAGCGCATGCAGTGACCGGCGGGCGGCGCCCGCGCCGCGGCCGCTTTCCCGCTCGGAGGCAAAGAGCTCCGCGCCCCCTATCCGGGGCGCGGAGCTTTTGCTTGGATCGAGGATGCGTCGAGTGATGGGGCGGGGGAGGGGAGCCGCCGCGCCCCTGCGGAGCGGCGCGGGGTTCCGGCGCGCGAAGCTATGGCTTCGAGGGCCCGTCGCCCAGGCGCGGCAGCAGATGGCCGGCGGCCCCGCAGGAGAAGGTGATGCGGAGGCGGTTGGCCTCGGTCTGCGCGGCGCGCAGGGTGGCGCCGTGCTTCTCCGCGATGGCCCGGGCGATGGATAGCCCGATGCCGTAGCCCCCGCTGTCCTTGCTTCGGGAGGCATCGGCGCGGTAGAAGCGGTCGAACAGGTGCTTGAGCGCCTCCTCGTCCAGCGGCTCCTTCAGGCCGTTTTCGACTCGCAGGCGCACGCGCTTGCCGTTGGACTTGAGGGAGATCTGAATCTCGTCCCCCTCCGGGGCGTACTTGACCGCGTTGTCACAGAGCGTGGAGATCATGCGCCGAAGCGCCGCCTCGTTGCCGTGAACCGCCACGGACTCCTCCGCGTCGACAGCCAGCGCCTTGCCCATGAACTCCGCCATGCCCGCGAAGGGCTCCGCCACGTCCCGCAGCGCCGCGGCCAGGTCGAAGTCCGCCATCTCCAGCCGCGCGTCCTCCTCGTCCAAACGGGAGAGGTAGATCAGCTCGTTCACCAGGCCGCGCATGTTCGCCACCTGCTTCTTCGTGCTGGCGATCCACTTGCTCTCGCCCACCTCCAGCGCCAGCACGTCCATGTTCGCGGAGATCACCGTCAGCGGCGTCTTCAGCTCGTGCCCGGCGTCGGTGATGAAGCGCTTCTGCTGGGCCGCGCTCTCGATCAGCGGCCGGATCGCACGGTTGCTGAACAGCGCCACCAGTAGCCAGGCCAGCAGCACGCCGCCCAGGCACGCCGCGCCAGAGATCAGCGCCAGCGACCGCACCGCCGCCAGCTTCGTCTCGCAGTTCAGAAACACCGCCGACTTCACGCCACTGCCCCGCTCGACGATCGAGTAGTAGTAGCTCTCGCAGAAGCCCTCCGCCGCGCCGCGCCCCAGCGCCCGCCCGGCGATGTCCACCAGCTCCTCCTCGGTGCGCAGCGCCTCCCGGGAGGCGTCGCTGAGACGATAGCTCCCGTCCGGAGAAATCAGCACCGTGAAGTACTGGGACTCGCTCAGCCGCCGCTGTAGCCCGCGCGACCGTCCGCCGCGCATGCCGAAGCCGCCAAAGCCGCGCTCGTCTGAGGCGCGGCCGCCATCCTCAGTCAGGTAGCGCATCGTCTCGGCGAGCTCGGCCCGCACATTCACCCAGTTGGCGGCGTTGACGATCAGCGTCACCAAAAGGATGGCCAGCGCCAGGACCAGAACGGCGATGGATATGAACTTCCTGCGTATCCTGCGTATCATTGCACCTGCTCCAGCGAGTATCCCACGCCCCGCGTCGCCCGAATCTCCACGTGCGCGCCCAGCTCCTTCAGCTGCTTGCGCAGCAGCGAGATGTTCACCCAGACCACATTGACCTCCGCGTCGGAATCCCAGCCCCAGATGCGCTCCATGATCTGGGAGACGCCGTGCACCACGCGGGGATTCTCCACCAGCATCTCCATCAACTGGAACGCCTTGTTGCCGAGCTTGGCGGACCTGCCGTTGCAGCGCAGCTCCATGCCCGCGCGGTCGAGCTCCACATCGGCAAAGCGCACCACATCCGGCGCGTACCCCTCCTTGCGGCGCAGCATCGCCCGCAGCCGCGCCTGGAGCTCCGTGGCGGCGAAGGGCTTGGGCAGATAGTCGTCCGCCCCGGCATCCAAACCAGCCACGCGATCCTCCACGGCGTCCCGGGCGGTCAGCATCAGGCAGGGCGCGGTGATCCCGGCGCTGCGCAGGGAGCGCAATACCTCGATGCCGTCGTGCTTCGGCATCATCCAATCGAGGATCAGGCCGTCGTAGCCGCCGGCTTTGGCATAGTCGAGCGCGTCCTGGCCGTCGTTCACCACGTCCACGGAATAGCCGGAGTGCTCCAGGAGCGCCTTGACCGCGCGCGCCAGGTCGCGGTCGTCCTCCGCGAATAGTATCCGCATTCATATCACCCGTTTCCATTATAGCAGATTTGAAGAGGGAACGCCAGCCACGCGACGCATTCCGGCTCCCCGTAGCCCCAGAAGGGAGAATCCAAGGAACCTCAGGTTCCTTGGCAGGAATTCTTAAGGGACAGCGTCCCTTAAGCAGGTCCGGGCAGCGCCCGAAACGGGTCTGGGCGGAGCCCAGCACTCCCCAGCGGCCCGCGGTATCCATCCAAACTCCCGGCAATGCGCACCCCCGCTCCACCAAAACCATACCGCGGGCCGCTCGAAGCGCCTTTTGAATTGGGAAGCTGCGCTTCCCAATTCAAAACAGCAAACGCAACCTCCCGCTCAACCCAACACCAACTCCCCCAACGCGCGAAGCGCCACCCCTCCGGGTGACGCCCGCCGCACGCCTCGCACTACAGGAAGTTCGCGCGATACGGATTCTCCAGCACGCCCAAGCTGAGGGCCGCATCTTCCTCCGCGGCATCCTCTCCCGCCGCGTAGCTCTGCTGCACGCCGCGCATGCCATACATGCCCATGCCGCCTCTGCCGCCGCGCATGCCGCCACCCATGCCGTCGCGGCCCTTGCCGCCCATGCCGCCGTGTCCGCCGCGACCACCGTAGCCATAGCCGGACTGGAACTCATAGCCGCAGTTCGGGCAGGTGCCGTCGCGCAGCGCCTGGCGCTCCTTGTAGTAGTTCAGGATCAGGTCCGCCTGCTCCTGGGTGAGCTTTCCGGCGGCCACGTACTTCGCCAGCTCCGCCTGCAGATCCTCCGCCTGGCTGGACTCCCGAGCGTCGTAGTAGGCCTCGAGGGCATCCTCCAGCGCGGTGGAATCCGCATCCTCGCCCTCAGCCGCCTCGCTCGCGGGGGCTTCGGGCTCCGGGGTGGCCTCGGGCTCCGCGGCCTCCGCAATGGCGACCGCGCCAACCGCCAGCGCCAATACCAGCGCCAGCACCAGGATCAACTTCTCAAACGCGTGCTTCATGTTATCAGCTCCTTTTCAATTTGTGCCCCTGTCCTTGGGACACTTGCATTATCGCATGCCAACCTAAAGCGGAGCTAAAACAGTTTTGACTTTTTTGGAAACAAAAGCGGCGCTCCACAGGGGAAGAGCCGCCGCTTCCGCGCACGGTTCAAATGTGAAGATTCCGCATTATCTATTGACAATACTGGGCAAATCAAATATTATTTAATTGTGGCATCCGCCAGTATTCTGCAAACCTAAAGTAAAATTGAGCATTTCAATGGGGAATGTGGCCTATGGAGCGCCCCATTGAGGCGGCGCGGCGGAGCGGACAGGGGGATCAATTCGAGAATCGATACAGAAGGAGAAATGAACATGGACGCGAGGATCTACGAGGGGTACATCGCCATACTCAGGCACGAGCTGGTTCCGGCGCTGGGCTGCACGGAGCCGATCGCCATCGCCTTCGCGGCGGCGCGCTGCCGGGAGGTGCTGGGCCGCTTTCCGGAGCGGATCGACGCCAAGCTGAGCGGCAACATCATCAAGAACGTCAAGAGCGTGATCGTGCCGAACTCGGGCGGCCAGCGAGGCATGGCCGCGGCGGCGATCCTGGGCGCGCTGGGCGGCGACGCGAACCTCCAGTTCGAGGTGCTGCAGAGCGTGACCCAGGCGGACATCGAGCGCACCAGGGAGCTGGCGGAGACGGACCTCTGCAAGATCGAGCTGGCGGAGGGCAAGGACAACCTCTACATCCACATCGACATGGCGGCGGGGGAGGACAGCGCCAGCGTGACCGTGGAGTACGAACACACGAACGTGACGGAGATCGTGAAGAATGGAGAGGTGCTGTTCAAGGCCGAGGCGGGCGCGCGCTCGAACGACGCTGCCGTGGACAAGAGCCTGCTGAACGTGCGCGACATACTGGCCTTCGCCAATGAGCTGAAGCTGGACGACGTCCGGCCGGTGCTCGAGCGGCAGATCCTGTTGAACACCGCCATCTCGGAGGAGGGCCTGCGCGGCGACTACGGCGCGAGCGTGGGCAAGGTGCTGATGCACATGACCGGCGACCACATCGCGGGCCGGGCGGCGGCGCGGGCGGCGGCGGGCTCGGACGCAAGGATGAACGGCTGCTCGATGCCGGTGGTCATCAACTCCGGCAGCGGCAACCAGGGCATGACCATCACGCTGCCCATCTGCGAGTTCGCGGACGACTGGGGCAAGGGCGAGGATGTGAAGCTGCGGGCGCTGGCGCTGGGCAATCTGATCTCGGTGCACATCAAGCGCCACATTGGCAACCTGTCGGCCTTCTGCGGCGCGGTGAGCGCGGGCTGCGGCGCGGCCTGCGGCATCGCCTACATGGACGGCGCCAGCTACGACGAAATTTGCATGACGATCACGAACATGCTGCTCAACGTGGGTGGCATCGTCTGCGACGGCGCGAAGAGCTCCTGCGCGGCGAAGATCGCCTCGGCCGTGGAGGCCGGCGTGCTGTCCTACCACATGGCCAGGGAGGGCAAGTGCTTCGCCGAGGGCGAGGGCCTGGCCGGCGCGGACATCGAGGAGACCATCGACAACATCGGCCGCATGGGCAAGGTCGGCATGCAATCCACCGATGTGGAGATTCTGAATATCATGATCGGAAAGTGATCGGGGGAGGATTGCGGAGAGAACGGCGGTTTGGGATGCGGGACGGGCCTTTGGCTTCGGGAGGGGCGGGGGTCCGTTCCTGTGCGTTTGGCGGGTGGGGCGGGAGGTTCGTTTGCTCTTTGGTTTGGAAAGCCGGATGGCTTTCCAAACCAAAACTCGCTTCGAGCGGCCCGCGGTATGGAGGCGATGGTGCCCTGGTGCGTCTTACCATCGCTTTGATTGAATACCGCGGGCCGCTGGGGTTGTGCCGGGCGCTGCCCGGACCCGCTGGGCTCCGCCCAGACCCGGCGGGCGCTGCCCGGACCTGCTCAAGGGACTCTGTCCCTTGAGAATCTCTGCCAAGGAACCTGAGGTTCCTTGGATTCTCCCTGCTGGGGTTACGGTGCGCTTTGGGGTGCGGAGCTTGACTTTGTCCTTCTCAACGCCTATAATGAAAAGGTTTCAAGCATCGTTTCAGAACGGAGGATGGTCCGCGCGCCGGCCCCGGTGCGCGGGAGAACGGTTATGATGGAGTGGTTCGAGTGGTTTGTGACGCTGGCGGAGATCGCCGGAACGGTGGCCTTCGCCGCCTCCGGCGCAATGATGGCCATCGAGCGGGAACTGGATATGTTCGGCGTGCTGTTCCTCGGCATCACGGCGGCGCTGGGCGGCGGCATCGTCCGCGACCTGTTCCTGGGCGTGACGCCGCCCAGCGCGTTTCAGGACGCCGCTTACGTGTCCGTGGCGGCGGCAACGGCGCTCGCGGTGTTCCTCTTCGCCTGGCGAAACCAGCGGCAGTACCGCCTGCGCCGCGAGCTGCTGGATGCGGCGATCAACCTGCTCGACGCCGTCGGGCTGGGCATATTCGGCGTGGTGGGCGCGCAGACGGCGATGCGGCTGGGCTACGCGGAGAACATGTTCCTGTGCGTGTTCATGGGCATGATCACCGGCGTGGGCGGCGGCATACTGCGCGACGTATTCAGTCGGACCGTGCCCGCCGTGCTGAAGAAGCGCATCTACGCGGTGGCGTCGATCCTCGGCTGCGCGGTCTACTGCCTGCTCAGTCGCGCCGCGCTGCCCGCGCCGGCCGCGATGCTGACCGGCGCGGCGCTCACGGTTGCCATCCGCCTCTGCGCCGCCCACTACCGCTGGGACCTGCCCGTGGTGCGGCGCGAGCCGTGAGGCGGCGAAGCCGCCTCACTCGACCACGACCACCAGCCCCTCGCCGTCCCCCAGAAGGGAGAATCCAAGGAACCTCAGGTTCCTTGGCAGGAATTCT
>CANQGC010000109.1 GCA_947600345.1 uncultured Clostridia bacterium | reverse complement strand
TTGGGGAAGCGCCGCTTGATTGGCGCTTCCTTGGTACGGGTATATTGTAGCTTTTGGGGGACTAACTAGCAATGGGATATTGCTAATAATGTGCCGATTTATAGCTAAATACAATATGATTCTGTCTACTTTTTGAATCCATACTCTACTTTTGAAACTTTTGCGCAGATAAAAGAGCGCCCTCCGGGAATCCGGAGGGCACTCAAACGATAGGGGAAGACCTTCCTGGTTTGGCAAATGCCGAGGTTTGGTTTTGCTGTAGCGTTAGGGCGGGCAAAGCGAAGCGTTCGTTTGCTCTTTTGGAATGGGAAGCCTTCCGGCTTCCCATTCCAAAACTCGCCTCGCGCGGCCCGCGGTATGGAGGCGATGGAGCGTTGGTTCGCATTGCCGGGCAATAGTTTGGATACCGCGGGCCGCCGGGTTGACGCCGGGCTCTGCCCGGACCCGCTGGGCTCTGCCCAGACCTGCTGGACTCTGTCCAGACCTGCTTAAGGGACGCTGTCCCTTAAGAATCTCTGCCAAGGAACCTGAGGTTCCTTGGATTCTCCCCTCTGCTGCCGCGTTTAGACCGGGCCTCCGTTCCCCAAAACGAAGACCTCTGGCCCTCGGATCTATGGGGCCAGAGGTCGTGCCTCGCACCAACGCTCCTTCAGAAACGCACCGCAGGACTTTGGGCCCATAATCTACGGGCCCTAAGTCCGTCGCCTAAACGCGGCAGCAGATGGCCGCCGGCCCCGCCGACCGAGGTAGCGTTTGACGCGGAAGGCGAAGTAATAGACGCCGTAGCCGGCCCAGAGTAGCCGGTTGCGGAGGTTCTCCAAGGCGCCCCAGGGGCGATGGTTCCGGCTTTCATAGTGGACTTTCCTCGCCTCAATGAAGCACATCGGGCAGCCGTAGTTCCGGGATTTGAAGTGGACGAGCACGCAGGGAGTGAAGCCCTCGCCGGGCTTTGCGTCCCGCTTGCGGTAGGTGAGGCTGCGGCGAAAGAAGTCCACATGCCGGAACCTCGAAATGTCGTAAAGCGCGAAGTGCCAGGGCGCTCGCTCTGCGGGCACGCAGCCGCACAGCGTCATCGCCAGCGAGAGGATCGTCTCGTCCGCGGGATGCTTGAACATGCGGAACTGGAACTCGTGATAGTGCTCCGCGATCTCCAGGCTCTGCCGGTAGATCCTTTCGCAGGTGGCGCCGCGCCGGATGAAGTAGACCCCGCCGTGGAAGTACAGCAGGTGGTCGATCTGATCGGCATACCTGCCCGCACCTTCCTTGGAGAACCAGGCGCTTTTGTCGCCGATGGGCAGCACCGCGCCGAAGCTCGAAAAGTCCGTCGCGCCCTCGAAGCCGTCCCAGTAGCGGTTCAGGTCCCCGTAGGCGATGCAGTCCGCGTCGACGAAGATCGTCTCGTCGTAGGGCGCCTGGATCAGCAGTTTCAGCTTGTCCAGGTAGGAGCCGCTGGCGTCGTCCAGGATCACCACGTCGTCGAAGTCCTCGGTGTAGCGGTTGCGCTGGTCGGTCATGATCGCGAACGGCATGGGATTCGCGCTCGCGAGCCGGTAGGACAGCAGCAGCGTGTGCGCCATCCGGAAGAAGATTTCCTTGCCGGTGGCGATGGTCACGAAGCCGCGCGTGGGGGTTTTCGTCTCTGCCATGTCTCTGACCTCTGGTGGCGAGTATTTTCCTCATTATAACATGGGGGCGGCGCAAAGTCATCATTTGCGGCAAATCTTAATGGGCGGCGGGGGCGGCGCGCAGAATGTTTTTTTGCTCTTTCGCACAGAATAGACTGTGCAAGGAGGGATGCCCTTATGAATCCATTTGACATGATGCCCGAGAAGAAGGCGGAGTTGATCATCAACTGGGAGCGGATGTGGCCGGAGCCGTACGACAAGCACGCGGTGGACCCGTACACCCGCACGCGCGTGATACTGATGAACGGCACGGAGTTTGAGCAGGTGTGGTTCGGCCACCAGTTCAGCCGCAACACCGCCGACAACGAGCTGCGCCGGCAGATCGCGCTGATTCGCCGCAGCGAACAGCAGCAGCAGAAGCTGCTGACCCACCTGAAGCCCGACGACGAGAACGCGCTGGAGCACACCATCGGCTACGAGCAGCTGGCCGTCGACCTGACCGCGCACCTGGCCAAGCGCGTGACGGACATGAACGTCAAGGCCGCGCTGGACTTCGCGCTGCTGGAGGACTTTGACCACCTCTACCGCTACTCCGACTACCTGGACATGCAGAACGGCGAGAAGGCGGAGGACCTGGTGGGCGGCTACACGGAGATCATGCCCGGCCGCCCGACGATCGCCCATCACCGCCACCCCTACGATTCCGTGCGCTGCCCGATGAACTGCGCCAATCCCGCGACCATCGACGTGCTGGCCACGAACGTCATCACCGCCGCCGAGCAGCAGACGATGAACTACTATATGAACACTGCCGCGCTGTGGCCGAACGAGCTGGGCCGCAGGCTCTACCAGGAGATCGGCATGGTGGAGGAGCAGCACGTGACGCAGTACGGCAGCCTGCTGAACCCGAGCCTGAGCTGGTTGGAGAACCTGTTGGTGCATCAGTACGTGGAGTGCTGGCTGTACTGGAGCTGCATGGAGACGGAGACCGACGCGCGGTTCAAGAAGATCTGGAGCTTCCTGTTCGAGCAGGAGCTGATGCACCTGCACTGCGCGCAGGACCTGCTGCGCAACTACGAGGGCAAGGAGTACCAGCAGGTGATCCCGGATGCGGAGTTTCCAGCGCCGCTGACGCTGGAGAGCAACATCGAGTACGTGCGCGACATCCTGGGGAGCACGGTGAACAACACTGCCCAGCGGGAGAGCTACGTGGACGTGAGCTGCGTGCCCGACCACGGCACGTTCGCGGACTACCAGAACCAGGTCAACATCCCGAAGGAGAACGAGATGGGCCACGCGGTGATCGAGAAGTATATTCGGCAGAATGGGCAGGATTACCGCTACGAGACCGCCCCGAACCCGGTGCCGGAGCTGCGCGATCGGACCCAGGACAACACGCAGCTGGGCAGATTGCCGGAGAAGGTATTGCAGCACGCGTAAGGATCGGAGAAACAGGCGCCTCTTTGGATGAGGCGCCTGTCCTTTATGTCTGTCCGGGGAAGCGGAGCTTTTGCGTCTGCTTCAGATAGTTTTTGTTCATGTCCCGCTGGGAGCCGAAGAACTGAAGCTCTGAATTGGAGAGCTGATTCCGGAGCGCTTTTTGCTTTGTCAGCTCAAACGTGCAGAAGAGGTCGGCGACCTGGAACAGGCGGTACTGCGCGGGCAGGACCTTTCGGAATTCGACGTTGAAGAGCATGGCGCTGAATACGGAGGCGAGGAGCCGGCTCAATTCCACCTGCCCGTTGTCGTAGTAAACGACGATCCTGTCATAGCTCTGGAAGAACGCGAAGTTCTCCCGGATGAAGGCGGAGAGCTGCCGGGAGAGCGTCAGGGTCAATGCGAGCGAGTCGGCCGCGCGCTTCTTTTCGGCCATAATGGAGACGTAAGAGATTTGCACGCTGCGCGCGAAGGAGACCAGCCATCCCAGGATGCGGCGGCGCTCCTTTATGGACATGTCGCTGTAATCCGCCTCCCTGCGAATGATCGGCCCCGCATGAAAGCAGTGCGCGGGTGACATGGATGTGTCGCGCAGGCGCTCCTCCAGCCACAAAACCTGCGCGTCGATGGGATTGCTCTGATCGTGAAACACGAGCGTGAAGAGGTAGAAGGGCGCGTGCGCTTCGTACGGGCCGAAATCCCCCGACTCATCCACAAAGATGCTGAGCTCCTTCGTAGTATTCACTTCCAAATATGAAATTGGCGGGGAACATCCCCGCCGCTGGTGGACCCGGGCCTTTCGGCCAGCCCAGATGACGATCGTCACCGCCATCATTGTATTCTCATTTTAGCAAAGATATGCGCGGATGTCAATCCTTTGGCTGTCACATTCATCTTCGTGGATTCGCCAAATCTACGGCGCGCAGATCACCCTGCCCGGCAGGAAGTCGCCTGGCGCCAGGTCCGGGTTGGCGCGCAGCAGCGACGCCGCCGTGGCGTTCAGCGTGCGCAGCACCGAATTGAAGGTCTCGCCTTGGCGCATCACGTAGGTTCGGCTGCCGTAGGGGCAGCTCCGGCGGCTGCCCTCGGGCGGCGCGCAGTAGAACGTGCCGGGGGTCGGAAGCCCGGTGGACAGGTTCGGGTTCGCCGCGCGCATGGCGTTGTAGGACACGTTGTGGCGCAGCAGCAGCGTGGCGAAGCTCTCGCCCTGCTGCACGAAGCCCGCCGTGTAGCCCTCCGGGCAGCGGTAGACGGTCACGCTCTGGTTGTTCCCCGGCAGGTTCGGCGGCACGCTGGGCCGGTTCGGAATCGCAGGCTGCAGCGGAATCGAAGGTATGCTGGGCGCGGGACTGGACGGCAGCGCCGGCGTCGGCGCGCCCAGCGGGCCCTCGCCGGGGGAGACGGGCTGGTAGAGATCGGTCATATCGAAAACTCCCTTCCTGGGTTTGTACTTCCAATCTATGCCGCCTGGCCCGGAGAGGTGCGGCTTGCGCGTTGCGTGCGAATCGTTTATAATGGAAGCGTAAACGGGCGGAAGCTTTCGCGGGAAATGAACGAAGGAGGAAGCGTCATGAACAAGGAAAGGCCGATGGGCGACAGCCGGGTGATCGGGCCGAGTTATGAGAGATGGAGCTTTTTGGATGAGGACAGCGGCTGTCCCGCGATCGTGTTCTACGGCCACCCGGAGACGGGTCTTCCCGCGATTCCGGGCGGCTGGCGCTATCTCAACTCCGCCACCGATGGTAAGCTCATTCACATCCCTGCGGAGAAGCGCTTCATGCGCATCAATGTGAAGCGCATCGAATTCCACGACAGCCTGCGCCTCGCCGCGCCAGACGCCTGGGACGCCTCCGAGGCGGGCGACGGCAGCGTGTTGGCCTGGCGAGCGGGCGATGAATTGCACTTCGCGGCGGAGGGCGGCGTGATCGCGCCGGAGGACTGCGAGCAGCTGTTCGCGGACTACGCGAATTGCAGGGAAATTCACTTCAACGGCTGCTTCGATACCTCCCGGGCGACGAAGATGAAGCGGATGTTCGAGGGCTGCACGTCGCTGACCGCGCTGGATCTCTCCGGCTTCGATACCTCCCGGGTGACGAACATGGAGAACATGTTCCTCGCCTGCCGGTCGCTGACCGGGCTGGATGTCTCCGGCTTCGATACATCGCGGGCGATGTGCCTGGGCGGCATGTTCTACGATTGCGAGCGGCTGCAATCGCTGAATCTGTCCGGCTTCCGGATTGCCGAAGGCGCGGACGTGCGCGCCATGTTCCGGGATTGCGGGGCGCTGCGGCCGGAGCGCATCCCGGGCTTTGCGGGGCTGCCGGCGCAGGCGCGGGAAAGCCTGCCCGCGGCGGGCGCGGGCGATCGCTCCTCGAAGCGAGGGGGCGGGGAAGCGCGCCGCATGGATGGCGAAGGCGACAGGCGGGTATTGAAGCATGGCGACGGCGACTGGATTATCTGGGATTTGGACGTGTCCCCGCACGCCGGACCGACCGTCAAATATGAATTCTATTTGGTGAACGGGGCCACGACCCTGGATCGCGCGCCGATCCGCAGCATCACCTTTCATGACACGCTGAGCGGCCTCGCTCCGGGATACTGGGACGCCTCCGAGGCGAAGGACGGCAGCGTACTGGCCTGGAGAGACGGCTATGAACTGCACATCGCGGCGGAGGGCGGCGTGATCGCGCCGAAGGACTGCAGGGAGCTGTTCGGGCACTATTCGAGCTGCGAGGAGATTCACTTCAACGGCTGCTTCGATACCTCCCGGGTGACGGACATGCGCGATATGTTCCGGGACTGCGAGTCGCTGACGTCGCTGGACTTGTCCGGCTTTGACACCTCGCGGGTGACGGACATGCGCGGGATGTTTGACAACTGCTGCGCCTTGCGGCGGGAGAACATCCGGGGTTTCGCGGCGCTGCCGCCGGAAATGCAGGCGAACCTGCCCTAGCTGGACGCGGCGGCTGCGGCGGGAGGGCGAAGCCGCGAAGCGGGAGCGCCCGGAGCGCGCACAGGCAGAGGCAGGGCCGCGCAGAAGAGCAAGCCGCCAAAGGAGGTCAATCCGCTGTGGCTGTTGATGATCGTGCTGCTTGTGCTGGCCGTCATCCTGGCCATCCGCATTCCGGACAACGGCCACTCTACCAGCGGCACGGGGCACCGCTATCCCGCGCCCAAACCGACGATGCCCACGGAGGAGGACGCGCAACAACAAACTCGGGATTTGGAGCAGTGGCGAAAGGCTCATAGCGGCTCCGATCCGGCAACGTTCGCATCGCAGGAGGCAGCGAAGGTCATCGGCGGCGATTGACGCGGGCGGGGCGAAGATTCAGCCGAGGAGCTTTTCGGAGAGCTCCTCGGCTGCGCAGGAGATTGGGTCAAACGGGTTCGCTCATGCGGACGGAAGCGCCGCATACTCTTCGGGCGAGATCGGACGCAGCGCGGCGGGCTTGCCGTCCGCGTACTCCACCAGCAGGAACGGTCCGTCGCCGCCCAGACCTTCGGCTCCGGCGCTGTTGGAGATGGTGATTTCCGCTTCGGGGTCGATCACCGCGCGAATTGCTTCGCCCCGATAGCGCAGGCTGAGATTGCCGAGGAAGGAATCGAATTCCAGGCCCAGCGGGGCGTACCGCTGGAGCTGTGCCCAGGTTTGCGCATCGGCGTAGGGGCTGTCCGGGCCGGGGAGCTCGGCCAGGATGTCGAAGGCGATGGCCTCGCCGTCGCTCCAGCGCTCCGCCAGCTCCATGGCGTAGGCTTGCAGCTCGTCCTGCGTGGCCGATTCGCAGTCGAAGCGCTCCAGGCCCTGCCGCACGCCGCGCAGCGCGTCGCGCAGTTCGCCCACCGTCAGGAGGTCCGGGTCGGTGATGGCGGCGGATACTTCATAATTCATCAAAGCTTCGCCCGTTGCGGCGTCGATGCTGCCGCCGCTGAAGGTCTGCGGCGCATCGAGCTTCGCGCGCAGCAGCGGGTAGTAGATGTATTGCAGGTAGCCGCCGGGCAGGCCGCTCTCGTCGGGGTCTTCGATCTCCGGCAGCGCCGCGATGATGGCGGCGTAGTCGCGCACGCTCGCCCGCTCCCAGCCTTCGAAGAGCAGCGCCTCGGCGAGCTCCGCGCTCGATTGCCGGCTTGCGCGAAGCGTGGACTCGGCCTCGTCGATGATTCCTTCCGGCGAAACCTGGCCGCCTTGGAGTTCGGGCTCGGGTGTGTTGGCGGGCTCCTCGCTCAGTGGCGCATCTTCTCGAAGCTCGGCTTCGATCCGGAATTCGACGGCTGCGTCGCTGTTGGCGGCGGCGAGCGCCCGGGCGCGAGCGTCCAGGCTGGCCTGGGTGGCGGCGAGGGGGTCGATGTCCTCCATGCCGTTCAGCACCGCCGCCAGCTTGTCGCGGAATTCGCCTGCGGTCAGCGCCGAGGTATCCGGCACGTCGCAGCGCACGCGGAAGTCGAAGGCGGCGCTCCTTCCGCTGTTCGGATCCTCGCTGCCGCAGCTCTCCCGATGCGTCCAGAGCAGCGCGCCGTCCGTCCATTCGCCCTCGGTCAGCGGCTCCAGCACGAAGCGCAGGAAGTCCGTGTAGCGGGGGTCGTTGTAGTTTTCCTGCCCCTTGCGCGCGTCCGGCGCGGGGGTCAGTGCGTAGATCTGCGCGCGGTAGTCCCGCAGAGAGAGCTCCTCCCAGCCGTCGAACAGCAGCGCTTCCATTTCCGGGTTCGGGGGAATTGTCGCCTCCTCCGCGCTCGTGGCCAGGCCCAGCGCGGCGAGGAGCACCAGCAGTGCGGCGAGGAGCGCCGCGCGTTTGGAGGTTTGTCTTCCGTTCATGATGGTACCGATCCTTTCTTCAATCGTCTTGCCGCCGAAGCCACTGGCGAAGGGGCTGGGCAGGCCGCTCTGCCGGGCGGCCAGCTCGACCAGCGTGCGGGCGTAGCTTTGGCGCGCGGGCGCGTCCAGGCCGCGCAGCGTGGCTTCGTCGCAGGACAGCTCAATGTCCCGGTTTGCCAGGATGTACATGCGCCAGGCCAGCGGGTTGAACCAGTGGGCGCACAGCGCCGCCGCGAAGGCGAGCTTTGCGAGCAGGTCGAGGCGGCGGATGTGGGTGCATTCGTGCAGGAGCACCTGGGAGAGCCGCGCGGCGTCGCTTCGGTCGAGGGATGCGGGCAGCAGGATCGTCGGCCGCAGCAGGCCGCAGCTCAGCGGCGTGGGGATTTCGTCCGAGATTCGCGCGCGAATTCGCCGCAGCTTCAGCGGGTGGGCGCGCAGCCAGGCGTCGACGTTGGCGTCGTTCAGCGGCAGCGAACGGGCGTAGATTTGGCGCCAGCGCAGGTGGGGGAGCAGCAGCGCGAGTGCGCAGGCTGCCAGCCCGAGCAGCCAGAGGATGCGCCAGGGGGAGAGTGTGGAGAGCTTCCGCAGCAGGGCGTCCAGTGCGGAGGTTGCCGCGGCGCCTTTTGCGAGGGTTCCGCCGGTATTCGGGCCGAAGGTCGCGCCTATGACGGCGGGGACGGCGTGTGGTGCGCCTCGGGCGATTTGCGGCGTACTTGAGATGGGGAATAGCGTTCTCAGTGCCGGGAAGGCCCTGAGCAGCAGCGCTTCTACGCCGTAGCGGAAGGGGAACTTCCAGGGCAGCAGCATTCGCGCTGCCGCCAGCAGCCAGAGCGCCACGAAGCCGCGCTTGGGCAGCTTGTTCGGCGTTCGCCTGCGGAGCAGTGCTGTGAGGATTATGATGAGGGAGGCTTGGAGGCTTGATTCCAACAGGGGCATGGGTTTTCACCTCGATTGTTGGGGAGTGGGGGTGGGGAGAGTTAGTGGCGGCTGCCTTGAATTGGCAAGCCGGGAG
>CANQGC010000108.1 GCA_947600345.1 uncultured Clostridia bacterium | reverse complement strand
CCTGACGACGGACGTATCGCAGGGCGCGACGGTGCGGTTCAACACGAAGCCGGAGCTGATCCAGCTGTTCGACAAGGAGAGCGGGAACAACCTGATCTGGTACGACGAGAAGTCGGCCAAGGAAAACCACCCCGTGAGCAAGGAATACAGCTTCTAAGCGGCGGCGTGGGCGGCCATATGCCGCGGCGCTGAGGCGACGGACTCCCGGCCCATCGACGCGAGGGCCGGGAGTCCGTCGCCTTCCCTTCCTTCGCCCGTCCCTTCGCGTTGTGTGTTGAGCATAAAGCAAGCCTGCCGGCCCCTTCGTGGGGCCGGCAGGCTTGCTCATTTTGCGCCTTCTCAGGCGGGGGCCGCCTCGGCCTTCTTTTCCTTGTCGCCGGAGGCGCGCTTTTCGATGTCGGTCTTCTCATAGAGCTGGCGGAAGTAGTAGTTGTGCGCCTGCTGATACTCACGGTTGTAGGATTCGTCGCGGCCGGCGTGGAGCATGGACACGTAGTCGTGCACCTGGTGCTTGATCTCGGGCAGCGAGCGGGCGATGGTCGCCACGCCGATGTTCGAGCAGACGTCCGAGATGCGCTCCGCCTCGGAGAGCAGGTTCAGGAATTCGGTGCCGGCGAAGGCCGAGCACTTGCCGGTGCGCAGGCGCTCCAGGTGGTGATCCTTCATCACGACCACCATGTCGTCCACCACCTGCTCCAGCGGCTCGATGTGGCGCGCCATGTCCACGTTGTTGCCGTGGAAGGTCGCCTGGCTGTACTCCAGGATCTTGGAGAGCAGCTTGCGCAGTATGTTGACCTCGGCGAGCGCAGCTTCGCGGAAGGGCGCGTTGTGGTCGTGCAGCGACTGGCCGATCTCGGCGATGTTGAGCGCGTGGTCGCTCAGGCGCTCAAACTCGGTGTTGACGGAGTGGTAGTGGTTCAGGATCTCCACGTGGCTCGGCGCGGTGATGTGGGCGGAGATCTGCACCAGGTAGTTGCTGATCCGGTCGGCCATCAGATCCACCGTATCTTCGTTCGCCACCACGCGGTCGAAGGTCTTCTGGTCAAACTGGAAGAGCAGGTCGAAGCCGTCGTGAATGTTGGAGCGCACCAGGTTGAACATGGCGTTGAGGGCGTCGTAGCAGCGGGCGAAGGCCAGCGCCGGCGTGCTGAAGAACACGGGGTTCAGGGCGTCGAGCAGCTCGTCGTACTCGCCCTGGGCCTTGACCTCGTCGCGCACCAGCTTATGGCTGAGCTTTTCGAGCGGGCCCAGCAGCGGCAAAAACAGCAGCGCGCTGACCAGGTTGAAGATCGTATTCGTGTTGGCGATGCCGCCCGAGGTGATGGAGTGGCTCCAGATGGCGTTGAGCGCGCCGAGCTTGTGCAGCACGGTCACGCCCACGAGCACCACCGCCGTCTTGCCCAGGTTGTAGACGATGTTGACGTAGCCCACGCGCTTGGCGTCCGGCCGCGCGCCGATGTTGCAGACGATGGCCGTCGTCACGCAGTCGCCCAGGTAGATGCCGGCCAGCACTGCGTAGATGGCGTTGAACGTCAGCACGCCCGAGGTGGAGAACGCCTGCAGGATACCGATGCTCGCCGAGGAGCTCTGCAGCACGAAGGCCACCGCCGCGCCGATGCCGTAGGCCAGCACCGGGCTCTCGCCCAGGCGCCCGAACAGCTGCTCGACGATGCCGCTCTCCTCCAGCGCGCTGACCGCGTCGGTCATGCTCAGCAGGCCGGAGAAGAGGATGCCGAAGCCGATGACGATCTGGCCCACCTTGCCGGAGTTCTTGTTGTTGCGCGTCATGATGATGACGATGCCGATGATCAGCGCCAGCGGGGCGAGCGTGGAGGGTTTAAAGATCTGCAAAAACGAAGTGCCCGAGGAATCCAGGTCCAGCAGGCGGATGATCTGGCCGGTCACCGTGGTGCCGACGTTCGCGCCGATGATGATGCCCAGCGACTGGTGCAGCGATATGATGCCCGCGCCCACCAGGCCGGAGGTGATCACGATCGTGGCCGTGGAGGACTGGATCACGGCGGTCATCGCCAGGCCCAGCAGAAACGCCTTGACCGGGGTGTTGGTGAGCTTCTCCAGCGCGTTCTTCAGCGGGCCCGAGGAGCTCTCCTTCAGGCCGTCGCCCATGATGCGCATGCCGTAGAGGAACATGGCCAGGCCGCCCAGAAGGGTTATCAGATTGAATATACTCATTCCGCTATTTCACCTGCTCACATGGCCGTTGCTTTGGGAGCCATAACAATCGCTTATGCCTCTACGATAATTGTAGCAGAAAAACGACGCATAGTAAAGTAAAATCTCAACCATGAAGTAAATTTTCAATTAAGATCCAGCCGCGGGAGCGCCCCCCGCGCCATCCGGGATTTCTTCCTCCCCGGAGCCTTCCTCAGAAGGACTCTCCTGCCCCGGATCTTCCGCCTCGAGCTCCTCCTCCTCGGGGGAGAGCGCCTCCTCCAGCGGGGCGACGACCAGCTCGTCCAGCGGGGTCTCGACGGCGCTGTCCAGCAGCAGCGTCTTGGCCAGCGGGGCGTCGTCGGTGATCACGCCGTCCGCGCCCAGGCGCACCGCGTCGCCGATCTTGCTCACATCGTTGATCGTCCAGATGTAGAGGTCCTTGCCCGCGCCGTGCACCCTGTCCATCACCTGGTCGTCCACGAAGTTGTAGTCCAGGCTGAAGAAGTCCGCGGCCTGCAGCGGGGCGTAGGAGCCCAGCGCGAAGGAGAGTATGTAGCCGCAGCGCACGTCCGGCGCCAGGTCCTTGAACGCGCGGATCAGCCGGTAGGACGAGGACTGGATCATGCAGCGGCCCAGGCAGTCGTGCTCCGCGAGTATGTCGTACACCGACTGGACGAGGTTCGGGTTGTGGCCGTTGTCCTTGAGCTCCACCAGGAAGTTGGCGCCGGGGTCGCACTGGGTCAGCACCTCCTCCAGCGTTGGCGGGCATTCGCCGGTGCGCGGCGCGGAGAACAGCTGCAGCTCCGCGTAGGTCGTCTCCCAGGTGCGCTTGTTGACGCCGAATACGCGGTTGAAGGTCTTGTCGTGGTTGACGATCACCACGCCGTCGGCGGTCTGCTGCACGTCCAGCTCCACGTAGTCCACGCCGATCTCGATGGCGGCCTGGAAGGCGGAGAGCGTGTTTTCGTCCGCGTCGGCGGAGTAGCCCCGGTGGGCGATCAGCAGCGTGGGATGGCCGGAGACGTACTCCAGAGCGTTCATGCGCACCAGCATCGGGCGGATGTGGGTGTCGTAGAGCGCCAGGCCCACGGCGCAGACCGCCAGCAGCGCGTAGAACAGGATCGCGTTGAAGCGGCGGGCGTCGCGCTTGGGCACGAGCCGCTGGGGCGGAAGCTCCTCCCCGGCCTCGCGCATCGCGGAGATGTAGGCGGCGCTGATGAAGGCGTAGCAGGCGATCGAGGGCGCGCTGCTGCGCACGAAGTTCAGTATCGCCGTCAGCGGCAGCAGCACGCGGTACTGCAGGTTCGCGCTGGGGATCAGCAGCGGAATCAGGCGGTTGAAGCCCTGGCCCAGGCCGTAGCACAGCGCGAGGATTCCGCCGCCGGTGACGGCCATCCAAAGCAGAAACTGGCCCAGGCGGATGAGCTTGCGGCCCCGGTCCAGCCGGAGCGCCCCCCGGAAGGCGTCGCGGGCGCGCAGATCCTCCAGCACGTAGCGCTGGTAGGCGCACATGGTCAGCCCGGCGAACAGCAGCACCAGCGCCAGGTATCCGGCGGGGATCAGCATGTAGGGGAAGCGCGACAGCGCCTTGCCCAGCGAGCGCCAGGGCAGGCTGATCAGCCGCAGCGGGCTGGCGGCGGAGGGGAGGTAGGTGACGGGAATCAGAAACGCCGTGAGCAGCAGAAGCGGCCAGTTGCGGGGGCGCAGCAGGCGCAGCGTGTCGCGGGCGCCCTCGCGGATCATCTGGAACACGTCCAGCGCCCGCTCCGGGCCGGAGGAGGCGTCCAGGCAGGTGATCAGGCAGGAGATCTCCAGCATGGCGCTGAGCGAGAAGGCCAGGAATATGGCCGCGAAGCAGAGCAGCATCAGCGGGTTCGTCAGCGCGGGAATCAGGTTGTCGGCGGTGAGGTAGTACAGCCCCGTGATGCGCAGCGCGCCGTTGAACAGCCACTTGCACGCCGGGAACACCGCGTACATGGAAAACAGCCGGAAGGCGATTTCGAACAGCGCCAGCGTCCTCCAGCAGCCCTTCAGCAGTCCGCACGCCCGTTTCGCGATGCCCCGCATAGCCTCACTCCTCAGAGGGATGCCGCCATCCCAGTATTCACCTGGGAATATTATATCAAATTCGAGCGCCGCAGGCAAGAAAAAGGCGGCGCATTGCCGCCTGAAATGTTGAAGTTGTCACGAATCCTTCTCGTCCCCCAGGAACAGCGCCTTGAAGCGGGTGTAGGTGGACTCTCGGCACTTCGCGCTGACGGGGATCTCGGTGCCGTCCAGCAGCAGTATGCTCTGCTTGGAGACCCGCCGCACGTAGCTCGGGTTGACCAGGAAGCTCTGGTGGCACTGTACGAACATGCCGGGCGGGAGCGCGCCGGAGATGTCGCTGAGCTTCCTGCGGATGTGGAGCTTCTGCGGCTGCGGGCCGTCGATGTGGATGTCCAGATAGGGCGCGGCGGACTCGATGTAGCGGATCGCGCGGCAGGGGATGCGGTAGATCACCTGCCTGCGCTCCACGGCGATGAAGGCGTCCGACTGGGCGTCGCGCCAGCTGTGGCGGGCGATGTCCAGGCACTCGCGAATCTGCTCGTCCCTGGCGGGCTTGCGCAGAAAGCGCAGCGCGCCGACCTCGTAGCCGCGAGGGGCGTACTCCTCGCGGGCGGTGATGAATACGATCTCCATCCGGGGGTTGCGCAGGCGCAGCTCCCGGGCCAGCTGAAGCCCGTCCAGCTCGCCGGGAAACTGGGCTTCCAGAAAGGCCAGGTCGAAGGGCTCCCGGCCGCGGATCGCCTGCAGCGCGTCCTCGGAGGAGCGGAAGCGCTCCACGGCGGCGCGCGTGCCGCCGTCCTGCTCCCAGCGCTCGATGGACGCGAGCACGGCCTCGCCGTGGCGCTCCTCTTCGTCGCAGATCAGTATGCGCATCGTTCGCGCCTCCCCTCTGAAAGAATGCCCGATTCCGCGTTCATGATAGCAAAAGCCGCCTGATTGGATCCAGGCGGCTGACGCGGTCCAGACCCGTCAGGGCCTGCGGGCGCAGATGAAGTGGCTTCTGTACCAATCGGTCAGGGTGTTGGTCTGCACCTTTCCGGCGTTGGCGCTGGCTTCGACGAATTCGCCGTCGCCGATGTAGATGGCGGAGTGGTCGATGGTCTTCCCCTCGGCGAAGAAGAGTACGTCGCCCTTCTTCAGATCGGAGATGCTCTTGATCAGCTTGTAGCGGGAATCCGCCGCCTGATCGGCCGCCGTGCCCTTCATGGAGATGCCCGCCTTGCCCATGCAGTATTGCACGAATGAGGAGCAGTTGAAGCTGTTCGGCGGATTGTCGCTGAGCGCGTACTTCGTTCCCAGCAGGCTCTTTGCCACGATGAGAACCTTATCCACCTTGCTCAGCTTCGGCGCCGCCGGCTTCTTCTTGGACAGCGTTCCCGACTTCATGAAGCCCACCGAACCGGAGCTGCTCGCCACGCAGTAGTGGCCGCCGATCGTGCCCAGCAGGTAGACGGTCGCGCCCTTGGACACCGAACCGATCTTGTCGCCGGAGCTATCGTAGACGTTGGCGTCGTCGCTGGCGTAGCGCTTGGCCTTCTTCGTCGGGCTCAGCTTGTCCAGCCTGACGTAAGCGGCCTTGCCCTTGTATTTGACCTTCGCCCAGCCGCCGGCCACGGCGGTGATGCTCAGCTTCAGATTCTTGGGAAGCTTCAGCGAGGCGGAATCGGTGGACGCGGACTTGTAGGCTCTCGCCGAGGACGAGCTCACCTTCGCGGGAACGGAGGCGAGGGCGGCCGGCGCGGAGCACGCAAACGCCATGATCGCAACGAGCAGCGCACAGATCAGCCGCTTCATAGTTCGGTTATGCATCTAACTTTCCCCTCCCATAAAATGGCAACAAATTAATAAATAATATTGCATAAAAATTTCAAAGCACATACATCATATCATAATTTTGTATCATTTCAAGTGTTATGTCAAAATTGCAGCCCTAATTGTCAAAATCATATCACAATGGAAGCGGCTGGGGCTTTTGGTTCCCCGGGCGGGCAAAGTGAACGAAGGGAGACAAAATCAATATCAGGGGGTACTTTTTTGTGGAAAATGACAAGAATATAAAAGCATGACGCCACGTTTTGCCACTATTGACAATCCATTCCGGGCGTGGTATCATATAGGCAATGATGGGAGGTCATGCGCCCGTTTTCCGGCGGTTTGTTTGTGCAAAACGCATGATTATTCACCGGAATTATTGGCGAATGTGCGGCGATGTTACCGCCGCATTGCTGAGCGCGCGGGCGCTGGGAGGGCGGTTTGGTTTCCACATTGTAATTCAATTTTAAAGAATGCGAATCAATGCAGTAACAATCCGCCGCTTCGCCAGGTGGCGCGCGCGAAAATTGAACAGGGAAACGCGACGTTCCGCGGCTGACCCGGGAAACTTGGGCCAGCCGCGTTCAGGATTGCGGAGGCCGCGCTTCCCAATCGAGGGCAGGAGGTTTTGCGCATGTTTGATTCCAACAAGGTCTTTCTGGGCATCGCGCCCATCGGCTGGTGCAACGACGACATGCCCGAGCTGGGCGGGGAGAATACCTTCCGCCAGATCGTGAGCGAGATGGCGCTGGCGGGCTTCACCGGCTGCGAGATCGGCAACAAGTACCCCAGCGACCCCGCCGAGCTCAAGCGCGAGCTCGACCTGCGCGGCATGCGCATCGCGTCGCGCTGGTTTTCTTCCTTTATATTGACCCAGCCCATCGAGCAGGTGGAGGCGGACTTCTCGAAGGAGCTCGACTTCCTGGCGGCCGTGGGCGCGAACCGGATCAACGTGAGCGAGCAGAGCTACTCCATCCAGGGCCAGATGAATACGCCGGTGCTGGGGGACGCGCGCCACATCATGGACGATGGCGAGTGGGCGCGGCTCTGCGCGGGGCTCAACCGCCTGGGCGCGGTGGCGAAGGCGCGCGGCTTCAAGCTGTGCTTCCACCACCACATGGGCACGGTCGTTCAGACCGCGGCGGAGACCGACCGGATGCTGGCCAACACCGACCCCGATTTGGTCTTCCTCTGCTACGACACCGGCCACTTCACCTTCGCGGGCGAGGACCCGCTGACGGTGCTTCAGAAGTACGTGGACCGCGTGGGCCACTTGCACCTGAAGGACATGCGCGCGGACGTGGTGAAGCGCGTTGCCCCCGAGGGCTGGAGCTTTCTGCAGGCCGTGCGCAACGGGGCCTTCACCGTGCCCGGCGACGGCTGCGTGGACTTCGATCCGATCTTTGAATTGCTGGCGAAGTCCGGCTACGAGGGCTGGCTGCTGGTGGAGGCCGAGCAGGACCCCGCGCTGGCCAACCCGCTGGAGTACGCCATCAAGGCGCGCAAGTACATCCGGGAGCACACCGGGCTCTGACGCGCCGCCTTGCCCCATCGACCAGAATTGGAGGGATGACAGATGTACTTTGACCGCGAGGTGCGCCGCGGCTACAACGCCTACCTCACCATGGGCGAAGGCGACCAGGGCACGCGGATGGACGTGGGCCTGCTGGTGCTGGAGCCGGGCGACGCCTACGAATTCGACGAGCCGGAGAAGGAGGTCGCCGTCGACCTGCTCCAGGGCAGGGTGGAGTTCGCCTGGGACGGCCAGGCCGTCGAGGCGGACCGGCCCGACACCTTCCACTGCGGCGCCTGGTGCCTGCACGTGGGCCGGGGCACGAAGGTTAGCGTCCGGGCGCTGACCCACGCCGAGCTCTACGTGCAGATGACCGACAACGAAAATCCCTTCCCCGCGCGGCTGTACAAGCCCGAGGACGTGATGGTGCAGCATGCTGGCGCCAACGGCGAGCTGCTGGGCTGCATGCGCCGGGAGATTCAGACCTTCTTCGACTACGAGAGCGCGCCCTACTCCAACATGGTGCTGGGCGAGATATTGAACTTCCCCGGCAAGTGGTCCAGCTACCCGCCGCACCACCACCCCCAGCCGGAGGTGTACTTCTACCGCTTCGATCATCCCCAGGGCTTCGGCGCGGGCTTCGGCAACGGCGAGATCTACCAGACCCGCCACAACGGCCTGAGCGTGATCAACTGCGGCTTCCACTCCCAGGTGGCTGCCCCCGGCTACGCGCTGTGCTACATGTGGGGCATCCGGCATCTTCCCGGCGACCCCTGGCGCAAGACCCGCATCGACGACCCCGAGCACGCCTGGCTGTGGCAGCCGGACGCCAACGACCACATCTTCAAGCTGGAGGGAGAATGAATGAAGACGATTCGATTGACCATGGCCCAGGCGCTGGTGCGCTTCCTGGAGAACCAGTACGTGGCCTATGACGACGTGGTGCAGCCCTTCGTGCGCGGCGTGTTCATGTTGCCGGGCCACGGCAACGTCGTCGGCCTGGGCCAGGCGCTGGAGCAGGAGGCCAGGCGGCTGGAGATCTACCAGGGCAAGAACGAGCAGGGCCAGGCCCACGCGGCCATCGCCTTCGCCAAGCAGATGAAGCGCAAGCAGATCATGGCGGTCACGTCATCGGTGGGCCCCGGCGCGGCGAACATGGTCACCGCCGCCGCCACGGCCACGGCCAACAACATACCGGTGCTGATCCTGCCCGGCGACGTCTACGCCTGCCGCCAGCCCGACCCGGTGCTCCAGCAGATGGAGCAGCCCCACGACCTGTCGCTGTCCACCAACGACGCCTTCCGGCCGGTCTGCCGCTACTGGGATCGCATCGTGCGCCCCGAGCAGCTGATGAGCGCCATGATCAGCGCGTTCCGG
>CANQGC010000107.1 GCA_947600345.1 uncultured Clostridia bacterium | reverse complement strand
TCGTTCATCTCGATACCTCCATTTTCTCCGCTGCGCGGAGAAGCCCAACAAGAGGGAGAAACGAACAGCATCATGGCGGCGAGGGCCAGCGCGAATCGTTTGAATTGCTTCACTGCTCAGTCACCTCCTTTCGTTGAAAATACCTCATCCGAGGCTTCCTGTGGAGCATTGCCACATCCATAGAAACGTTGAAACGGGTGATATATTACAGCGCCCTTCATACGCTTCACATAAATGCAACAATTTATGGCGCATCGTCCCCGTCGTCGCTGCTAAGCGCGTCGAGTTTGCGCTGCATATGCTTTCTTGCGCGATAGAGGTGAACGCTCACGGCCGGGGGGCGGATGCCCAGCGTCTGGGCGATCTCCGCATTGCGCAAGCCCTGCAAGCGCAGTTTGACGACCTGGCGTTCCCGCTCCGTCAGCGCGGACAGCAGCGCGGCATAGATGCCGCACAGCGAAAGTTCGCGAAGGGGAGAAAGTTCCGCAGGGGCGCGGGTCAAGCCCTCCTCCAAATGAAGCTGCATGGCGCTCTGCCGCTTCGATCTGCGCAGGTGGTCTATGGACATATTGCACACGCTCTTCATGATGTAGGTCGAGCGTGCCCGCTCATCCATTACCAGCAGCTCGGGCAGATGCCGCATCAGCGAGATCCAGACATCGCTCACCACGTCCTGCGCGTCGTGGACGTTGCGCACGATCTGCTCCGCCCGGCGCAGCATCGTCGCCCTATAGCGAATGAACAGCTCCTCCAGAAAAGCGCCATCGTCTTCCAACATGAAAATGAACCTTCCTTGTGATCATCTTCATTTATAATGACGAGATACAGCGCCGATTTGTTAGATCATACACAGAATTAACAATGTATGGTTGAACGAAAAATCCAGAACGGAGGGAGATTATGAAACAGTATTGCGCCGACCGCATCGTCACCATGTCCCCGCCGACCACTTTCAGAAATCAGATCGGAAATATCTTCACCACAGTTCAAGATCTCCGAAGCCCTCCTGCTGGGCTACAAGCCCTGCAGCAGGTGCAATCCCCCGACCCAGGGATGAGGCGCTCCGCGCACGCGCATAAAAGAAGACACTCAAAAGAAGCCCCTCAATTGAACAAAAGACAAAGCCCCCAGTCCAATGAGACCGGGGGTTGTTTCATGCCCATTTGATGCCGAAGCCAGGCCGCCCACTCCATCGAGCGGGCCACCCGCTCGCCTCAATCCTCGCGGCCCATGACCTTCCTGCACCAGCACCTCTGCCCGCAGTGGGGGCACCTCAGGCGGCGCTTCGTCCACAGGTGCTCGCCCCAGAGGTATTGGCGAAAGCTCGGCACGAACTTTTCGCCGCAGCGCCCGCACTTGTACCAGCCGATTGTCCGCTCGCCCTCCATCACCGCCACCAGCGCGCCGAAGAAGCAGATCAGCCCCGCGACGGTCAGCAGCGCCCGAACGGCCGGCGAAATCCAGTCGGAGTACGCAATCAGCACGAACAGCATCACAAACAGCGCGAGCGCGCTCATGCCGCTAACGAACGTCAGCCAAAACCTTCGCTTGTTCTCCTCCCGCTCACGAATCAAATCCATCATGTTTTCCTCCGCCTTTCTTCGATATTCCGCCTCATCCAACCGCTCGCCGGAGAGCAGCTCGTTGACGCTGATCTCTAACGCCGCGCACAGCGGCAGCATCAGCGAAACCTCGGGCAGCCCGTTGCCGCACTCCCACTTGCTCACGGTCTTGTCGCTGATGCCGAGGCGATCCGCGAGCTGGCGCTGGGTGAAGGATTGCTCCTTGCGCATCTGCGCGATGAACCTTCCGATTTTACTCTGATCCACAGCCGTGTCCCCCTTCCGGTGCATTTAGAATACCGCAAATCGCCGCGAAATTCCACCCACGAACCGTAGAGTCGCACGAAAATGTCCGGATTTCGCGCCAAAAGTACACCCACGCTCCGTAGAGTCGCCGGTTTCCGGCGCTTCTATGGGGCGTGGGTGGCTCTGTTTGTCTGTATGGCGGAAATTACGCCTCTGCCTCCCGCAATCGTTCCACGATGGTACGCCTGGCCATCGCCCGCTGCACCGGCAGCGGCAACAGCGCGCCCAGCGCGGCAAAGACGGGCAGCAGGATCAGGAGGGGCAGCGGCGTCGCGCGCGGCGTGAAGAACCAGAACAACCGCTCCATCGCCCGCCCCAGCGGCGACGTCAGCAGCAGCGACAGCGCCGCGGCCAGCGCCAGCGCGCCCAGCGTGTAGTACAGCCCCTCGAACACCAGCATCCGCTTGAGCTGGCCGCCCGTCATGCCCACGGACTGCAGCACCGCGAACTCCCGCCGCCGGGCCAGTATGCCGGTCAGGATCGCGTTGAAGAAGTTCAGCGCGCCCACCAGGCCCACAATGGCGCTCAGCGCGCCGCCCAGCAGCAGGAACATCCGCCGGAAGCCCTCGAACTCCGCCGCGAAGGTGGCCTTGCTCTGGTAGTCGAGCGCGGGGTTCACGCGCTGCGTGTAGTCCGCCAGGTACGCGTCCAGCGCCTCCTCCGCGCCCTCCTCCGCGTCGGCGGCGCAGAGCATCGCGCTGTCGCAGCCGGTATCGCGCACGAAGTTCTCCGCGCCCATCACGTAGGGATCCCAGCCGGCGACCATGTAGCCGTAGGACAGCCCGCCCGGCACCACCACCCGCGCCACGACCTCGTACTCCATATCCGTGTACTCCACGCTGCGCGTCACGTAGCCGTGGGCTGTATCGACCGGCGCGCTCCCGTCGCCCAGCAGCTCCATCGTCTCCGCGTCCCGGAACTCCATGCGGTCCACGTACCTGAACGTGACCTTCTCCCCCAGCTTCGCCCAGTGGCTGTCCGGGTCGACGTTGCCGTAGCCGTCCGTGCCCACCACGGCGGCGATCGTGCCGGGCTCGTGCAAGCGCGAAAGGTCGCCCTCGACCGCGGTGAGCTTCGACAAGGCGAAGTCCTCCATGCCGCAGAGGCCGAGCTCCGCCGCCACACGGCCATCGCCCGTGCGCTCGGCGTTCGCGGCGACGATATCCGCATCCTCGGGCGAGCGGAAGCGCGCCAGGTCTTTGCGGTAGGCGTCCTCGGGCTTGAACGCGAACGCCTGCCGGATCAGGCCGTAGACGCGGCCCCAGCCCTCGACGCCCGGCTGCGTGGAGAAGTCAGTGATCGCCGCCTCGTCCACCGCCGCGTCCTCGGAGAAGAAGCCGCCGCCGGTCGAGAAGTGCGCCGCGTCCGCGAGGATGTAGTCCGCCGGGATGGATTGGGAGACGTACTTGTCCAGATCGAAGCCCCGGACGAAGCTCAGCGTGGCGCACAGCAGCACCGCCGCCAGCGAGAGCGAGAGCACCGTCACGGCGGTCTTGCGGCGGTTCCGGCCCAGGTTCGCCAGCGCCATGCCGGGCAGCGAGGCCCCGCCCTCGCCCCGCCGGGCGCGCTTCGAGCGAACCTCACCCTCCACGTAGCGCACCGCCTCCACAGGGGAGACCTTCGCCGCCATCCGCGCGGGCCGGGCGCAGGAGAGCAGCACCGTCACCAGCGCGAACGCCGCCGCCAGCGCGAATATGCGCCAATCCACGGAGATCGTCAACACCACGCCGTCCAGGTTCGCGGCCACGCCCGGCGTGAGCCTCGCGCCCACGAGCCAGCCTAGCAGCAGGCCCAGCGGTATGCCCGCCGCGCACAGCGCCAGCGCCTGCAGTCGCACCATGCGCCGGAGCTGCCTCCCGGTGGCGCCCACCGTCTTGAGCAGGCCGCAGCGGCGCACGTCGGCGCTGACGGAGATCAGGAACACGTTGTAGATAATGAGGTAGCCCGTGAGCCCGATCAGCAGGATCATGCCGAGCAGCAGCGCCGCAGTCTCCGGATCGAGGTTCTGCGCCAGCTTGGCTCCGGTGTAGCCCCAGTTCACGCCGATGCCCAGCGTGGGTTGGCCGTTTGCGTCCACGTAGCCGTGGCGGGCCAGTATGGCGCTCAGGTCCTCCTCGATGTGCTGCGAGCTCCTGAGCATCACGCACATCTCCGCCCGCCCGGTGATGCTCTCGGTGGGCTTATCCGGGTCAATGCCCACATCCCGCAGCAACTCCCGCGCGCAGCTCTCGGGCAGCGCCACCTGGCTGACGGCGAGCGCCGGATCGCGCTCCCACCAGCCAGAGAGCGTGAAGCGAAGCTCCCGTGCCTCATGGTTGATCTCCACGGGCAAAACCACCTCCGCGCCGAGCTCCGGCTCGATGCCGAGAAGCTCCAGCACGCGGGTGTCCGTCGCACCCTCGTCCGTGCCCTCCTCGGGCAGGCGGCCAGCGATGGGGTCGAGATACATCCAGTGTGCGGCGTTTGCGTCCACGGAGGAAATCGCCACATCCTCCTTGCGGAACGCCTCGCCCGTCGCGTCGCCCAGGTAGCGGGTGACGCCGTAGGCTTCGATCTCAGGATCGCCGCGCAGCTCCTCCACGTCCGCCGGCGTCACGTTCTTGAAGCTGCCATGGTCGAAGGCGCCCACCCGGCGAAAGTCCGCCTGCTGGACAGATTCGTTCACGCTCAGCGCGATGGTGAACAGCGAGGTGAACAGCAGCGCCGTCAGCGCCACCGCGCACACCGCCACCAAATTCCGCGCCCGGTTCGCCTTCAACGTCCGCCAGGCCAGCCTGCGCACGCAGGCGCCGTTCTTCACGCGAATCACGCGCCCACCCCCTCGCGGGAGAGGAGCCTGCCGTCCTCGATGCGCACGATGCGGTCGGCGAGCTGGGCGATCTCCTCGTTGTGGGTGATCATCACGATGGTCTGGCCGAAGCGCTCGGCGGAGACCTTCAGGACCCCCATCACGTCCTGACCGGTGCGGCTGTCCAGGTTGCCGGTGGGCTCGTCGGCCAGCAGGATCGCCGGCTTCGCCGACAGCGCCCGGGCGATGGCGACCCGCTGCTGCTGGCCGCCGGAGAGCTGGTTCGGCAGGTTGTCCAGCTTCGCGCCCAGCCCCAGCGCCTGGATCACGCTGTCCAGGTACTTCGTATCGGGCCTTGCACCGTCGAGTTGAAGCGGGAGCAGTATGTTCTCCCGCACGCTGAGCACCGGCACCAGGTTGTAGCTCTGGAACACGAAGCCGATCCTGCGCCGCCGGAAGATGGTCAGCGCCTCGTCCTTGAGGGAGAATATGTCCGTGCCGTCCACGCGCACGCTGCCCGACGTGGGCCGGTCCAGCCCGCCCAGCATGTGCAGCAGCGTCGACTTGCCGCTGCCGGAAGTTCCCACCACGGCCACGAACTCTCCTCGCTCCACCGCCAGGCTCACGCCGTCCAGCGCCCGCACCTCGGTATCCCCGCTGCCGTAAATCTTGCGAAGCTCCCTCGCATCCAATATGGTCATCACAGTATACCTCCAAAAGAATAGTCCACATTCAAGAATATGGACTACACCGAGGAAAAGCATTTCGCAGGACAGCTTGTTTTATCATTTCCGGCGACCTGTGCGGCGGAAATGGTTTTTCTGTAGCGAAGCGAAAGAAAAACAATACCGACCGTCAGGATTGCGCCCGGAAATTCGTGAGAATTTCAGCAATCCGCAGTTCTTTCCCTCTCGCTGAAAATCCTGATTTTCAGCGAAGTGTCGAAGACACGTAGTATAGTCCACGTCATGTGACAATATGGACTATAGCACGCCCGTCTTTCCGGGCACTTTCGGGAATCTTACGGTTTTGAAAGGCTCGGCAGGAAGAGGGAGAAGACCGAGCCGCCGCCCTCGGGGCAGCTCAGCTTCACGTAGCCGCCCTGGCCGGAGGCGATCTCCCGGACCAGGTAGAGGCCCAGCCCCACGCCCTCGTCCCGGGCGTGCGCCGCGCCCCGGCCGAAGCGGGAGAAGATGCGCGCGCGCTCGGATTCCGGCACGCCCGGGCCGTCGTCGGTCACGTCCACCCGGCAGAACAGCTCGCCCGGCTGTGCACTGACGCGCACGTGTCCGCCCTCAGGAGCGTACTTGACGGCGTTGTCCAGCAGGTTGCACAGCGCCTCGCCCGTCCACTTGGGATCGAAGCGCGCGGAGAACGCCGCCGGGGCGAGCGCCAGCTCGATCCCCTTCGCCTCCGCCGCGGGCCGGAACTGCGCAACCGCCGCCTCCAGCATCGGCCCTACCGGGCTTGCCTCCGGCCGCAGCGCCAGCACGCCCGCCTCCAGCCGCGAAACCTTGACCAGCGCGTCCATCAGCGCGCGCAGCTTCTCCGCCTGGGCCTCCATCGAGGCGGCACAGTCCCGCGCCTGGGGCGGCAGCTCCTGCTCGGAGAGCAGCTGGGCGTAGAGCAGCAGGTTCGAAACCGGCGTGCGGGTCTGGTGGGCGACGTCCGAGATCAGGCCCTCGATGCGCGCCTTCTCCGCGCGCAGCTCCCGCGCCGACAGCGCCGAGGCAGCCAGGCAGTCCCGCAGCCTCGATTCCACCGAGGATTGCAGGCTCTCGTCGAATTCCTCCGGCCGGAACTCCCCGGCCAGGGCCCCGTCCAGCATCCGCTCCATCCGCAAAAGCCGCGCCCGCTCCCCGCGCCGGAGCCACAGCGCGAAGCCAGCGGAGGCGCAGACCGCCAGCGCGGCCACGATCCAGGCCGTCACGGCTTCACCGCCCACTGGTAGCCCACGCCGTAGACCGTGCGCAGGTACCTGGGCCTGGACGGCTCGTCCTCCAGCTTGTCCCGCAACCGCTTCATGGCGACGCTGAGCGCGTTCTCGTCCACGTAGCGCGCGCCATCGGGCCAGAGCGCATCCTGAAGCAGCGCCCGGGGCAGCGTGCGCCCCCGGTTCTCCACCAGCAGGCGCAATAGCTTCTGCTCGGTGCGGCTCAGCTCCACGCGCGCGCCGTTCTTCCGGAAGTCCATGCGCGCGAAGTCGAAGCGGAAACCGTCCAGCTCCACGACCTCCTCCCGCGCGGCGCGCCGGAGCTGGGCGTTCACCCGCGCCCGCAGCACCGCCAGCGAGAAGGGCTTGGTCACGTAGTCGTCCGCGCCCAGCTCCAGCCCCGCCACCTGGTCGGTCTCCAGATCGTTGCAGGTGAGCAGGATCACCGGCGCGCTCCCCAGCTCCCGCAGGCGCCTGAGCACATCCAAACCGCTCCCGTCGGGCAGGTTCACGTCGAGTATCGCCAGATCGAACTCCTCCCGCTCCGCCGCCTCCAGCGCCCCGGCGCAATCCTCCCGCAGCGCGATCCGCACATCATCCCCCCGCAGCGCCAGGGAAATCCCCCGCCCCAGCGCCACATCATCCTCCACCAGCAGTATATTCCTCATCGCAAACTCACCAAATCCCCAAACTACAAAATCCGCGCCTCGCCAACCCCTATCGCGCCACGCCGTTCCCCGTCCACCCAACGAAGAAATCCGGCCCTCAGATCTATGGGGCCGGATTTCGTGCATCGCACCAACGCTCCATCAGAAACGCAACGCAGGACTTTTGCCCCATAATCTACGGGGCAAAAGTCCGTCGCCCCAGCGCGGCAGCAGGAGGAAGCCGGCACCGCCGGCCGGCAGCAGATGGCCGCCGGCACCGCCGGCTACATTTTGAAGCCTTGCTTTTCGTAGACGTTCATCCAGCCCTTGAGCTTTTGGAAGAACTCCTCGTTCGTGCGCGTCTTCTCGATCAGCGAGATCAGCTGCTCCGCCGCCTCCTGGGGGCTGCCCTTCGAGAGCATGCGCCGCACCTGGTATACGCCGTCCAGCTCCTCCTTCGTAAGCAATAGTTCCTCGCGGCGGGTGCTCGAGCGGTACATGTCGATGGCCGGGAAGATGCGCCGGTCGGACAGGCTGCGGTCCAGGTGCAGCTCCATGTTGCCCGTGCCCTTGAACTCCTCGAATATGATGTCGTCCATGCGGCTGCCGGTGTCCACCAGCGCAGTGGCGATGATCGTGAGGCTCCCGCCGTTCTCGATGTTGCGCGCCGCGCCGAAGAAGCGCTTGGGCTTGTACAGCGCCCCCGGATCCAGGCCGCCGGACAGCGAGCGCCCGGTCGGCGGGATCACCAGGTTGTACGCCCGGGCCAGGCGGGTGATGGAATCCAGCAGGATCACCACATCCTTGCCCAGCTCCACCAGCCGCTGCGCGCGCTCCAGCACCATCTCGGACACGCGGGTGTGGTTCTCCGGGGCCTCGTCGAAGGTGGAGTAGACCACCTCGCCGGAGATGGAGCGCTTCATGTCCGTGACCTCCTCGGGCCGCTCGTCGATCAGCAGCACGATCAGGTGCACGTCCGGATTGTTCGCGGTGATGGCGTTGGCGATCTTCTTCAGCAGCGTCGTCTTGCCCGCCTTGGGCTGGGAGACGATCATGCCGCGCTGCCCCTTGCCGATGGGCACGATCATGTCGATGATGCGTAGCGATATGTCGTTCACGCCGGGCCGCTCCATGCGCAGCCGCTCGTTCGGATAGACGGGGATCAGCGTGTCGAAGGGGCGGCGGTTGCGCGCCATCTCCGGCGGCTGGCCGTTCACCTCGCCCACGTAGATCAGCCCCACCGAGCGGTCGCCCATCTGCTGGGGCCGGGTCTTGCCCACCACGTAGTCGCCGGTGCGCAGGTTGAAGCGGCGAATCTGCGCCGCGGAGACGTAGACGTCCCTGTTGCCCGGCAGATAGTTCTCCGCGCGCAGGAAGCCGTAGCCGTCCGAGTGAATCTCCAGTATGCCCGCGCCATCGCCGTAGTCGCCGCTGGCGATCATCTCGGACACGGCGGGATTCATCGGGCGCTCGGCGCGCTCCTCAATGGGCGCGCCCTGCTCGCTGGCGGACGCCGGGCGCGGCGCTTCCGCCTGCTGGGACTCCGCGCCCTGCGCCGGGCGTCGATAGCCGCTCTGCTCCGCGGGCGCGCGCCGGAAGCCGGAGGCATTCTCAAAGCCGCGATTCATCCGCCCCTGGCCCGCGTCCGCGCCGAAGCGGGCGGGCCTGCCGGGCTGCATCGGCCGCGCCTGCGGCCGGAACCCGGCGCCCTGGGGCGGCTGGGTGCGCGCGCCCATGCGCTGCTGGGTGCTCATCTGGCGCTGATAGACCAGCCTGCCGCCCATAAAGTTGTATGTGC
>CANQGC010000106.1 GCA_947600345.1 uncultured Clostridia bacterium | reverse complement strand
GCTGCCTTGAATTGGCAAGCCTCCCGGCTTGCCAATTCAACTCCGCGCCGCGGCGGCCCGCGGTATGGAGGCGATGATGCCTCGGTTCGCATTGCCGAACAATGATTGAATACCGCGGGCCGCATGGGAGCGATGCCTCTGCCCTCAACCCACAGCCGCCTGTCAAGGCGCAGCCTCAGGGGTTACGCTGGGCTCCGCCCAGACCTGCCAAGGAACCTGAGGTTCCTTGGATTCTCCCTTCTGCTGCCGCGCAAAGAACCGTGCTCTGTTCCTCAAACGGAAGACCTCTGGCCCTCGGATCTATGGGGCCAGAGGTCGTGCCTCGCACTATCGCTTCTTCAGAAACGCAACGCAGGACTTTGGGCCCATAATCTACGGGCCCAAAGTCCGTCGCTTAGTCGCGGCAGCAGGTGGCTGGCGGCCCTGCCGCCTCGCTTCTATGCGATGCTCGCGGCATCGCGCGTAATATTCCTCAACCACTTCTTCTGCCGGTAGCGGGCGTAGACGATGGGCATCTTCGAAAACTCGTCCAGGCTCAGAAACGCGAACAGCGTCATCGGCGAGACCCGCACCGCAAACGTCAGCAGCATCCCCACCGGCACAAACAGCGCCCACAGCCAGAAGCAGTCCAGCACGAACCCAAACCTGGAATCCCCTCCGGCCCGGAATACGCCGCAGATGAAGAACGTGTTGAGCGGCGGGCCGATCACGTACACCGCGCTGATCCAGATCATCGCCCGCAGGTAGCTGCGCGCCTGCGCCGTCAGATCCATCACCCGCTCCACCACCGGCGGGCAGAGCAGCACGATGACGCTGCCCACCAGCGCCGCCAGGAAGGTCAGCTTCAGCAGCCGCGTGGCCTCGCGCTCGGCCTTCTCCATGTCGTTCGCGCCGATGGACTTGCCCAGTATGATCGCCGCGCCGTTCGCCACGCCGAAGCCGAACACCGTGGCCAAATTGCGAATCGTCGAGGCCACCGAGTAGGCCGCGACCACGTCCTCGCCCAGGTGGCCCATCATCACCGAGTAGCTGGAGAAGGCCAGGCCCCAGATGATGTCGTTGCCGATGGCCGGCATCGAGAAGCGCAGAAAGTCCTTCGTCAGCACCGCCGAGTGAAGGGTCAGCAGCCTCGGCCGCAGCTTCAGCGGCGCGCCGGACTCGCCCACGATCACGCAGAGCAGGAGCTCCACCAGCCGCGCGATCACCGTGGCCAGCGCCACGCCCTTGATGCCCATCGGCTCCAGGCCGGGCAGCCAGCCGAATATGAACGTGGCGTTGAGCACGATGTTCAATACCAGCGCCGTGGAGTTCAGCAGCGTGCTGACCCGCACGCGCTCGATGCTCTTCATCGCCGCCAGGTAGGGCTGGGACACCGCCATGAACAGGTAGGAGAAGCCGACGACCCGCAGGTACTCGCAGCCGGCGGCGATCATGCCGGGATCGTTGGTGTAGATGCGCATCAGCAGGCCGGGGAGGAACACCGCGCCCGCAAAGAACACGGAGCTCACCGCCAGCGAGAACTTCTCCGCGATGCCCAGCACCTTCTCGATGGTGGGCATGTCGCCCTTGCCCCAGTACTGGGCCACCAGGATCGTGATGCCCGCGGCCACGCCGAAGTGGACCGTGTTCAGTATGAACATGATCTGCCCGGCCAGCGAGCTGGCGGCCAGCGCCGTCTGGCTCACGTAGCCCAGCATCACCGTGTCCGCGATGCCTACGGCGGAGGAGATGAGGTTCTGCATCGCGATGGGGATCACGATGGAGAAGAACTGCCTGTAAAACGCGCGATTCGCTTCCATTGGTACGCTCTCCCGAGAACTTGCTGTGTGCATTATAGCGCAGGGAGAATGGAAAGTCGAGGTCCCGGTCTGGGAACAATCCGTTAAATAAAGGAGGAAGCGCGCCCGGCGTCGTCCGGGCGCGCCCCCGCGCTCACTTCTTTTTCGTGAAGTGCCGCACCAGCAGCGCCGTGACGATCAGCAGCGCCACGATCAGGATCAGCGGCAGGTAGGGCGTGATCCTGCCGGAGGGCGCCTCCTGCTCGATTTCGATGATCTCGCGCACGTCCACGGAGGGAATCGCGAGGTCCGCCCGGGCGAAGGCGCCGGAGGCGAGGGCGAAGATGGCGGGTAGGATGCGAAACAGGCGCTTCATGGCAAATACCTCCTCAGATGGTCAGGAAGAGTCCGGCGATGAAGGACAGCGCGTTGGCGCAGAGCGAGAACGCCCAGGGGAGGCGGATTCGCGTGCGCCGGGCGTAGAGCAGCGCCTCCACGGCCACGGCGGCGAGCTCCAGCCCCAGCAGGATCCAGATCGCGGCGGAATCGTGAGGGTCGCACGCAAGTTGCGTGAGCAGCACCACGGCGGGGTTCGTCAGCGCGTTGGCCAGCAGCACGGTTCGGAAGTCCTCCCTTCGCACGCCCCAGAGCAGCGCGTAGAGGGACTCCAATGCCAGCGTGGCCAGCAGGCAAATCGCCATTAGGGGGACGACGTAGCCGAGATCACTCATTGCAGCCCTCCCTTCGCCAGCCCCGGCAGCAGGATCGCCAGCGAGGCCAGCGCGCCCAGGCAGCCCGTCGCGGCCGGGGAGAGCGGCGCGCTCCAGCCCAGGTACACCGGCAGGAAGCCCAGGAACAACGCAAACGTCAGCGCGCCGAAGGCGAAGCCCTTGCCGCCGGGCAGCAGCTTCGCCGATGCCCAGAGGGTGATGGGCATCGTCATGTTGAACAGGAACAGCGCCAGCACGCCCGCCAGCGGCAGCCCGCCCAGCAGGAACAGCAGCGCCGCCAGCCCCAGCGAGATGGCCGAGGCGCGCCGCATGCCCATCGCGTCGCCCAGGAAGCCGCCCGCCGCCTTGCCCAGCGCCACCGCGCAGGCCGCCAGCGCCGCCCAGGCGCCGGTCTTCCAGGGGAAGGACAGCGCCAGCCCCACCCAGGAGCGCAGCGCCACCACGAGGAAGCAGCAGGCCAGCGGCCAGAGCTTGCTCCCCGCCTCCAGGCGCACCGGGGCGTTGCCCGAGGCCAGGGTTCCGCGCGGGCGCAGGTTCAGCAGCACAAACAGCGCGCCGAGGGCCAGCAGCGCGAGCGCGACCAGCCAGGCGGGCAGCGCCGCGGCCTCCGGCTGAGAGCCCAGAAAGATGCCCAGCGCGCCGGGGGAGACGAACACGCCCAGCGCGGCGCTCTTCCGCTCGCAGGCGTTGAGCGCGTCCACGCCGCCGCCCACGTGGAAGCAGCCGTTGCCGATGCCCGCCGCGACGCAGGCTGGCAGCGGAAACCTCGCCATTCCCCCGCCCAGCGCCACCAGGCAGCAGCCCAGCGCCGCCACGCAGGCGTTGCGGTTCAGCCGATCGGCGATCAGCCCGATGGGCATCTGCATGGCGAAGGCGCAGAAGTTGTAGACCAGCACGCACAGCGAAAGCTCCGGCGCGCCCTTCAGCCGGGAGAACATCAGCAGCGCGCAGCAGAAGTCCACCCAGAAGTGGCCCAGCGAGTAGGCGGTGAGTTGGGATTTGCGCACGGTCGGAGCCTCCCTTCGCGAAAGTGTACGCCTCCATTATACCGGCTTGGACGCGCTTTGTCGAGAGAAAGTTCCGCCGGGGGCGCGGCTTTTGCCGGAGAGGGGGAAGGGGACTGGCGCGCGCGCGAAGTTTATGGTATCATAGGAGCATGGGGGTGATATTCATGGGCGACACGCTGACTTCGATCTCTCCGCGGGATTCCCGCGCCTGGGCCCAGATGGAGGCGCTGCTCGAGCGCGAGGGCATCCAGCGGGACGCGAACCTGGACTACAGCTGCGGCATATTCGACGACGACTACAAGCTCGTCGCCACCGGCAGCTGCTTCGGCAACACGCTGCGCTGCTTCGCCGTGGACCGCTCGCGCCAGGGCGAGGGCCTGCTCAACCAGATCGTGACCCACCTGATGGAGTACCAGGCCGGGCGCGGGCGCTTCCACCTGTTCGTCTACACCAAGCCCGGCAGCGCCAAGTTCTTCCGGGACATCGGCTTCTTCGAGATCGCCCGGGTGGAGGGCGTGCTGTCCTTCCTGGAGAACCGGGCGAGCGGCTTTAAGAGCTACTGCGCGGAACTGGCGAAGAGCCGCCGGGAGGGGACGAGCGCCGTCATCGTGATGAACGCCAACCCGTTCACGCGGGGCCACCGCTACCTGGTGGAGCGCGCGGCGGCAGAGTTCGACTGGCTGCACCTGTTCGTGCTCAGCGAGGACGCCGGGCCGATCCCGGCAAGGGTGCGCTGGAAGCTCGTGACCGAGGGCGTGGCCGACCTGCCCAACGTGATCTGCCACGAGAGCGGGCCCTACATCATCAGCTCCGCCACCTTCCCCAGCTACTTCCTCAAGGACGAGGAGTCCGTGATCCGGGGCCACGCGAAGCTCGATCTGGCGCTGTTCAAGTCCATCGCGGCGGCGCTGGGTGCGACCGCGCGCTGCGTGGGCGAGGAGCCGGCGAGCCTGGTGACCGGCATCTACAACCGTGTCATGGCCGAGGAGCTGCCGAGGGCCGGCATCCGCTGCGAGATCATACCGCGGCTGGAGGAGGGCGGCGCGCCCGTCAGCGCGAGCACCGTGCGGCGCTGCATCCAGCAGGGCAGGCTCGACGAGATCCGGGAGCTGGTGCCGGAGACGACCTGGAACTACTTCCGCTCGAGCGAGGCGGCGCCGGTGATCGCGGCGATCCGGAGCTGTGCGGACGTCGTCCACTACTGAGGAGGGGCAGCATGGAGCGTCAAGTGCAACTTGCCGAGGTGCTGATGGCCCGGGACGCCCGCGCCCAGCGCCAGCGGGAGCTGCTGGCGGAGTTCGGACTGCCGCTGGTGTCCTTCTGCATGAACATCGCGGGACCCGTGAAGAACGGCCCGGCCATCCGCCGGGGCTTCGCGGAGGGCCTGGCGCAGCTTCAGGAGGCGCTGCGGGGCGCGCGGATGGAGGTCGCGCATCGGGAGCAAGTCAACGCTCCCGCCGGCTGCGAGGCGCTGCTGGCGGTGCGCGGCGACGCCCGGGCGCTGAAGCGAATCTGCGTGGAATTGGAGGACGAGGACGCGCTGGGGCGGCTGTTCGACCTGGACGTGATCTCCCCGAGCGGGGAGAAGCTCGACCGGGAGCAGTTCGGCCTGCCGCCCAGGCCGTGCCTGGTCTGCGGCCTGCCCGGCAAGGGCTGCGCCTCGCGGCGGACCCATTCGGTGGCGGAGCTGCAGGCCAGGACGCGGGCCATACTGCGGGACTACTTCTCCGCGCGCGACGCGGAGCGCATCGCCGCCCAGGCGCTGCGGGCGCTGCTCTACGAGGTCTGCGCCACGCCCAAGCCGGGGCTGGTGGACCGCGCCAACCGGGGGAGCCACGCGGACATGGACATATTCACCTTCGTGGACAGCGCGGCGGCGCTGCTGCCCTACCTGCGCCGAGCCGTGGCGCTGGGCCAGGAGACGGCGGGGGAGGAAGCCTCGGAGACCTTCCGCCGGCTGCGCCGGGAGGGCCTGCGCGCCGAGCGGGAGATGTTCGACGCCACGCGGGGCGTCAACACCCACAAGGGCGCGATCTTCTCGCTGGGCACGGCCTGCGCCGCGGCGGGCCGGCTTTGGACGGTGGAGCGCCCCTTCGCGGAGGCCGAAGCGATCCTCGCCGAGTGCAGCAGGATGAGCGCGGAGGCGGTGGAGGGCGACCTGAGCGCCATCCGCTCGGGCGAGGCCGATACCGCCGGGCAGCGGCTGTACCGGGAGCTGGGCCTGCGGGGCATCCGGGGCGAGCTGGCGGACGGGCTGCCGTCGGTGGCGGACGTCGCGCTGCCCGCGCTGCGGGAGGCGCTCTCGCGGGGAGCGACGCTGGAGCGGGCGGGCTGCTATGCGCTTCTGCGGCTGATCGCGCGGGTGGGGGACACCAACCTCCACGCCCGGGGCGGGGCCGGAGGCCAGCGCTGGGCGGCGGAGGCCGCGGCGAAGCTCACGGATGGCGGGCGCATCCCGGGGGAGGCGGAGCTGCAGGCGCTGGACGCGGAGTTCATCGCGCGAAACCTGTCGCCCGGCGGCTGCGCGGATCTGCTGGCCATCGCCTACTTTCTGCGCTTTCTGGAGGGCGGCGCGTGAACATCCGCCCAAAGCGCGGCGGGTGAGCAAGTTTGACGAATTCAAAAAAATCTGCAAGACTCCGAAAAACTTAGGGAATCGTCTTGACAAATAGCCCTGTGCGGCGTATATTATATATGGAAATTGACGGAGGTGTTAAAGTTATGGACAGCACCGATCTGAAGATTATCTCCATGTTGAAGAAGAACGCGCGCGTTTCGGCTTCGGCCATCGCCAAGGAGGTCGGCCTGGCCGTCTCCTCCGTGACGGAGCGCATGCGCAGGCTCGAGAGCCAGGGCGTGATCTTGCAGTACACCGCCATCGTGGACAACGCCAAGATCGAGGGCGGCATCACGGCCATGATCGGCATCAAGATCGAGCACACCCGCTACATCGACAAGCTGGCGGACATGATCTCCCGGGATCCCCACGTGGTCTCCTTCTACATCCTGACCGGGGACCTGGACTACATCGCAATGATCTACGCCGTATCCACCGAGGAGTTCCGCCAGGTGCACCGCACCATCGCGGGCCTGGAGGGCGTGGCCGCCGTCAAGACCTATTACATCCTGAGCACCAAGTCCAACGAGGAAAAGGGCGGCGAATAAGCTTCGGCGGGCGCTCCGGAACCCATCCGAATCTCCACCACGGGCAGCTCTCGCGCATCGAGACGCGGGCTGTCCGCTGGTGTTTTTTTATGAGGGGCGCAGGCATGCGCCGCGGGCGCTTCCGCCTCCCGCCGTTCGCGCGGGGAGGGGAGGTTGACAAGGCCCATCCGGCTAAAGTATAATGAATGGCGGGCTTTGCACCGCGGCGGAGCCGCGCGCGAAAGCGCCGCCTTTCTATGCGATGAGGGGGAGTCGGTTCGATGGTACCAAAGGTTTCGGTGATCATCCCGGTTTACAACGCCGCGCAGTACCTGGGGAAGTGCCTGGATTCCATACTGGGGCAGACGCTCTCCGCCTCCGAGCTCGAGGTGATCTGCGTCAACGACGGCAGCACGGATTCCTCCCCGGACGTGCTGGCGCGCTACGCCGCGGCGAACGCCAACCTCCGGGTGCTCCACCGGGAGAACGGGGGCTCGTCCATGGCCCGCAACGACGGGCTGGATGCGGCGACGGGGGAGTACATACTCTTCGTGGACAGCGACGACTGGCTGCTCCATCCCGGCGTGATCGAGGCGCTCTACGCCCAGGCATCCGAGCAGCGGCTCGACGAGCTGTTCTTCAACGCCGAGGTCTCCTACGAGGACGACGCGACCCATGCCCGCCACCGGAGCTTTGACCGGCTCTACACCCGCAAGAGGGACTACCCCGACGTGCTGGACGGCCCGGGCATGTTCGAGCTTCTGTGCGGCAACGGCGATTTCGTGTGCTCCGTCTGGTCGCGGCTGTACCGCCGGGCGTTTCTGGAGGAGAACCGCCTGCGCTTCTGTCCCGGCATCATCCACGAGGACGAGGTGTTCTCGCTGGAGTGCATGAGCCTGGAGGCGCGCACGGGCTACCGGAACATGGCGTGCTACGGCCGCCACGTGCATCCGGGTTCCCTCATGACGTCGAGCAAGCTGAGCTTCAGCGTGTGGTGCTACCTGACCGGCGCGCGGGCGCTGCAGCGCTTCGAGGGGGAGCGCCTCTCCGACGCGGGCCCGGCGTTTCGCAAAGCCTTCCGCCGGCGCGTGCGCGTGCTGGAAAACATGGCGGCGGAGCAGTACTTTTCCCTCCCCGCGCGGGAGCGGGGCGGCGTGCTCGACGGCCAGGCGCCGCAGGAGAGGGCGCGGATGCGGCGGATGCTGTGGGGCGGCCTGCTGCGCAACCGCACGCGCAAGCTGCGCGGCAAGCTGCGCGGGAAGTGATTCTGCTCCTGCCGGCGAGGGATGCGGTTCTTCGCGCGAGGCGGAGGAGAAACCTTGCGATGGTGAGAGGATGTCAGGCTTTGGGCGGCTGTGCCCGGCGGGAGCGTCGGTGGCGGCGGCTTTGATGGGGGGAGCGAAGGCTCTCCCTTGTTTCGTTTGCGATGCGGGGGCGGTGAAGTGGGGAGGCTGTTCGGGGGTTGGAGCTTTCCCCTCTCGGCTCCCCTGCAAGGGGAGCTGGCTCGCCCTTCGGCGAAACGGAGGGGTTCGTTTCCTTTGTCAAACCTCGATTTAGCGGAGCGTTAGCGAGCATTCGCTGCGTTTCAGGGAGTTAGTGGCGGCTACTTTTAAATCGGGGAAGCAAAGCTTCCCCTCATAAAAGGCGCGCCGCGGCGGCCCGCGGTATGGTTACGGTGAGGCGTTGGTGCGAGTAGCCATTGCTTTTGTTCAAGACCGCGGGCCGCTTGAGAGCGATGCCCTGTACCTCAAACCGCAACCGCTTGCTTGGCGCAGCCTCTGGGGCTACGCTGGGCGCTGCCCAGACCTGCCAAGGAACCTGAGGTTCCTTGGATTCTCCCTTCTGCTGCCGCGCTTTTGTGCGGGGGCTTTCGCTAGAACAGCTTTTTCTCCGGCCTGGGGAGGTTTAGCCATTCGATGAATCTTGCGATCATCGCGTCCCACAGCGCCCAGTCGTGGCTGCCGGGCATCTCTTCGCATTCGTAGTGGATATGGCCCTCGGGCAGCGACTCGAAGAAGGCGCGCGACTTCAGCGCGTTCGTGCGCAGCCGGTCGGCGTCTCCCCAGGCGTGCCACACGCGCAGCTCCGGCCCTTCGGCGTTGTCGCGCTTTACGTCGCGCACGATGCGCGCGTCGCAGCCGTCGATGTCCCCGCCGTAGACCCGGTACAGCGCCGACTGCACCCTCGGGCTATCCGGCCGGTACTCCATGTGCGCGGCGGAGAGTATGCCGATGGCGCTCCACTTCTCCGGCTCCGCGAAGCCCAGCTTCAGCGCGCCGAAGCCGCCCATCGAGCAGCCCGCGATGAAGTTGCGCTCCCGCTTCGCGCTCAGCGGGAAGGTCTCGCGCATCACTCGCGGAAGCTCGTCCGCCACGTAGTCCCGGTAGCGCGGGCCGTGTGCCATGTTCTCGTAGCAGCTCAGCGCGCCGTCGGGCATCACCACCGCCAGCCC
>CANQGC010000105.1 GCA_947600345.1 uncultured Clostridia bacterium | reverse complement strand
AACGCACCGCAGGACTTCTGGCGGTCGGCCTTATGCCGCCAGAAGTCCGTCGCTCAGTCGCGACAGCAGCTGGCTGCAGGCCCTGCCTGCTGGCCGAATTTCGAGAACGCTGCGATGCGGTCGTTGAGGTTGGGCCACTGGGTGATGCTCTTGATGGAGAAGAAGCCGTCGTCGGAGTTCTCGGTGGCGCGCCACTCGTGGGCGATCAGCGCCCAGGTGGCGTCGTAGAGGTTGCTGAACTCCGGGTCGCGCTGGGCCTCGCAGACGAAGCTCTGGCGCGGCTGGTTGATGTCCTCGCCGCTGATCTGGAACAGGTTGTACTTCTCGCACAGCGCGCGCAGGCGCTGAAGCTGCGCCTTCGTGTTGCGGGAGGGCATGTAGGTGACGGCCCGATAGCCGAGCTTGGCGATGTACTCGATCAGCTCGTCCAGGAAGTCGTCCTCGAACTTCTGGGCGCGCTTGTCGCCGGTCATGCTGTCGCCCACGTCGCCCAGGTAGGCGTAGGCCGAGATGGCGCCGATCTCGTCGGAGAGCTTCAGCACATCCTTGACGTCCGGGCACTCGTCGGTGGCATCGATGTAGAACTTGGAGATCAGCTGGCTCTTGATCCAGCCCAGCAGGTCGTACATCATGTGGGGGTTGGCTTCGTCCAGCAGGTAGCCCTCGATCTTGCCGGAGAGCGGGAGCTGAATCTCCTCGTGGATGAACCTGGTGAGCTTCTCGCCCCTGCCGATCACGTCCAGCATCTTGTAGGCCAGCGCGCTGGAGATGTGGCGCTCGGTGACGGAGCCGCCCTTGGCGAAGTTGGAGAGCGGGAGTACGTCGCGCTCGAAGTCGATGGTCACGCCGTACTTGCCCATCATGTCGTTGACGGCGGCGACCATCTTCTTATTGCGCTCGTTGCGCTTCGCGCGGTAGGGCGCGAAGAATTCGTTCAGACCGGCGGCCTTATCGTGGGGCACGCCGTGCAGCGCCATGTAGACGATCCCCTTCTGGTCGGGGTTGTTGAGCTTCTTATCCGCGAAGGGCGTGTCCTTGAAGCTCACGCGGCACTCCAGGCCGATGGTGGCGGACATCTTTGCCGCCTCCGCCGCCGCGAGGAACTCGGGGGCGCCGGCGATGGAGTCGTGGTCCATCAGGCCGCAGGTGCACAGCCCCGCCGCCCGGGCGAACCACACCGCCGCCGTGGGCGAGTAAGGCGAGAAGGAGTAGGTCGTGTGGATGTGGTTGTTCACGTCCCGGCCGGTGGCGGGGGCGGGTTCGGTCTTCATCAGCGCCTTGAGGTTTTCCAGTCCCTCGGGGCAGTTGAGCAGCGCAAGCAGCTCTTCGCGGGTCTTTGCCATGTTGTGGGTCATCCTTTCCCAATATATTACCTGAAACTATTCTATCACGCCTGCCGCCGGGTTTCAAGCGTTTTCCGGCCGAAGCGGGATTTTATCCAGCGCGCGCAGGGGCGCTCCACGCAGTAGGTGAGGACTGTCGCCAGCGCCAGCGCCGCCAGGAAGCACAGCGCCGTGTAGCGGCTCTGCCAGGGCTGCTCGTAGTCCAGGTTCGGCGTCGGGCCGAAGGACGGCACCACGCGCCACTCCCTGAGCTTCACCGCCAGGAACTGGTGCCAGATGTAGAAGTTGAAGCTGATGCCCGAGAGGAAGCGCGTGAGCGGGTTTGAGAGGAGTCCCCGCATCAGCCCGATGGAGCGGCTGCCGCAGACCAGGAACAGGCAGCCCAGCGCCGACAGCGGCCAGCGCCAGAGCATCTGCCCGTGGCGGATGTTCTCGCCGCCCGAGCGCAGCACCTGGGCGTCCAGTATGCGGTAGACGAGGTAGACCGAGAGGACTGTCAGCGCCGCGCTCAGCCAGGCCCGCCAGGCCCTCGGGGGAGTTTTCTCCAGGCGGTGGTAGATCAGCGCCGCCAGCATGCCGTTGGCGTAGACATCCAGCATGGCGCTCAGCCGGTTGACGTAGAGCGTGCTGTCCGCCAGCCGCCAGGCCATCAGCCCCCGGCTGAGCCAGGCCAGCGCCACCATGGCGGCGTAGGTGGCGGCCGGGCGGCGCTCGAAGCACCGGGCCAGCAGCGGGAAGAGCAGGTAGAACTGCACCTCCACCGCCAGCGTCCACAGCGCGCCGTTGAGCTGGGTGTTGGCGTAGGAGGCGCGGAAGAGGTTGTGGGTGAAGCTCAGGTGGGCGAGCAGGTCGGTCCACAGCTGCTCGGCGCTGCCGTAGAGCCCGCCGGGCAGTGCGAAGCCGAGGAGCATGACGATCATGCACAGCCAGTAGCTGGGCAGGATCCGCGCGGCGCGGTTGACCCAGAACTGCCGCAGGTCCCGCTTGCCGCCCAGCCAGCCCAGCATCAGCAGAAAGCCGCTGAGCGCCAGCATCAGGTCCACGAACATGTAGCCCCCGGCCACCAGCGGGTAGAAGCGGACCACATGCCGCCCGAGGTGCAGGTTCGGGTTCAGCCAGGACTGCTGCCAGATGTGGTACCAGCCGACCATCCCCACGCAGGCGGCGCGCAGGAAGTCGCCGGCCTCGGCGTAGTTCCGGCGCAGCGGTCGGGGCTTGAACCATGAGAGAAGGCGCTTCATACCGGCCACCTCATATGTGCACCAGTATGCCGCCAATGAAGTTGAACATCAGGCCGAAGCTCATGATGCCCACCTCCCAGCGGGAGATGCGCCAGCGCTCGGGGCTGACCAGCAGGTAGGTCAGGCACAGCGGGATCAGCTCGATGGCGTAGCGCAGGCCGAACTGGTGCGCGCCCAGCGTGCGGTGCATCAGCAGCAGGAACGTATTCAGCGCGCCCATCAGCGCGATGACCAGCTTCTCCCGGGTGAAGCGGTGGCGGGCGACGTCGGAGATGATCCACACCAGCTCGCAGATCAGGATCGGGCAGCTCAGGAACATGGAGAAGCCGAAGATCTCGAACTCCGCGCCGTCCGGCCCAATGGTGAAGGGCGAGCCGAAGAACAGCGTGCGCCAGTTGTCCGCGATGTAGATCGGCGAGAGCTGGCCGTGCTCGGCGCGCTGGAACTCGGGCAGATAGTTGTGGCCGAACTCGAATATGTTGCCGAAGCGCGCGTAGTTGTAAGCGGCGTAGCATCCGGCGATGGCGAAGCCCACGATCAGCCCCGGAACCAGACCGGCGGCCTTTCGCGAGGCGCTTTGGCTGTGGTGACGGCGCAGGTACATCGCCAGCAGCGCCGGGCCCAGGCAGACCGAGAAGGGCCGGCAGCCCACGGCGAGGGCGTAGAGGAAGCAGCAGAGCGTGGGCCGGTCGCGCTGCATCGCCGCGATGGCGGCCACGCTGAACAGGAAGGCCAGTATCTGCGCCTCGTACCAAACCGCGCCCACCGGCGTGATGGAGAGCAGCGCCGAGCCCAGGCAGAGGAAGATGGCCCAGGCCAGGCAGTCGCCGGGCGCCGCGGGGCTGCGGAAGCGGTCGGCGTATTGGTAGCGGGGCAGGGCCTCGCGCTCGCGCTGGGCGCCCATCAGCGCCGCCATGACAATCAGGCAGGCGAGGGACGCGTAGATCTTCTGGAACAGTCCGCCGGGCACGTCGTCGCCCCAGATCAGCGCCCAGAGCACCATGGGGATGGCCGGCACGGGCGGGAAGCTGACGTAGTAGCGGCCGTTGTAGACGGCGAGCTCCAGGTATTCGTAGTTCCTGTCCAGCGCCAGCTTGCCCCGGAGCCAGGCCTGGGCCTGGAGCAGGTAGGAGGGGTAGTCGTACCTTCCGGGCTCGATGCCGCTGAAGAGGCACATCAGCGCGAGGATCGCGCCCGCGATCAGCAGCGCGGCCAGCAGCCAGGCGCACCGCGTCCGCTTCCGATCCGGCATGGAACCTTCCCCCCTTCGCTCGTCACTCATCACCCCCTTATTCTAGTGCATTTTCGAGAAAAAGTAAAGCGCCTTGGCGCGCGCCGCGGGCCGCTCCCTTGCCCCTCCGCGTGAAAAATTAAAGAACCCGCGAGCGATTTCACACGGATTTACTTGACATATTCTCGCGGATAAAGTAAAATGATAAGGCTGTATGTTTGGGAAGTATTGCCCCGCGCGGGGCAAATGCCTCATAGATTACGATTGAAGGAGTTGTTTTTCATGTTCCGTACCTACCAGCCCAAGAAGCGTCAGCGTTCCAAGGTGCACGGCTTCCGCGCCCGCATGAAGACCAAGGCCGGCCGCAGGGTTCTGAAGGCCCGCCGCGCTCGCGGCCGCAAGGTTCTGACCGTCTGATTCCCCGCGAGATGGAGGGGAAGGATCGCGCCGCGCGCGGGAGCGAGAGCTTCCCGCGCCGTTGCCGCCTCGGCGGCAACCGCAACTACCGCTACGTCTACCGCAGAGGCAAGTCGCACCCCTCGAAGAACCTGGTATTGATTTACCTGAAGGGCAAGGAGCAGCGCTTCGGCTTCTCCGTGTCCGCGAAGGTGGGCAATGCCGTCGCGCGCAACCGCATCCGGCGGTACCTGCGCGAGGACGTGCGCAGGCTGCGCAAGCGGCTCAAGACCGGAAAGTACATCTTTGTCGCGCGTCCGGCGATCAAGATGGCTGCGCACGAGGAGCTGACTCGGGAGCTGGAGAACCTGCTTCGCCGGGCCAAGCTTGTGAAGGAGGACGATTCCCAATGAGATGGCTGGCCGCGCTGCCCAAGCGCGCGCTGCTGTGGATGATTCGCTTCTACAGGACGAGCATCTCGCCGATGCACCGCCCCTGTTGCCGCTTCATTCCCACATGCTCCCAGTACGCGCTGGAGGCCATCGAGAAGTACGGCGCGCTCAAGGGCGGGTGGCTCGCCCTGCGCCGAATCCTGCGCTGCAATCCGCTCTGCAAGGGCGGCTACGATCCCGTTCCCTGAGGAGCCGCCTCGGGGAATGGGCATTGCACATTCTCGCGGAGAATCCGCGGATTCTTCGCGAATCACGAACCCCGGAGGGTATTGAATGAGCGGAATATTTCAAAGCGTGCTGGAATGGATCTACGGCTGGGTGGGGAACTACGGCTGGTCCGTGGTGGTGTTTACCCTGCTCGTCCGCATCGTCCTTTTGCCGCTGGACATCAAGAGCAAGAAGAGCATGCGCGCCATGACCAGGGTGCAGCCCAAGGTGCAGGCGCTGCAGAAGAAGTACGCCAACGATCAGGAGAAGCTCAACCGCAAGCTGCAGGAGCTCTACCGCACGGAGCACGTCAGCCCCATGGCGGGCTGCCTGCCCATGCTGATCTCCCTGCCGATCCTGTGGTTCATGTTCGGCGCGATGCGCAACCTGGCCAACGAACAGACCATCCAGATGATACTGCAGATTAAGGAGACGGGCGAGGTGCCCGCGCTGCAGAGCTGGCTGTGGATCAAGAACGTGTTCCAGCCGGATTCCTTCATGGCCACGATCCTGCCCCGGGTGGGCGATCAGCTCAGAATGGTGATGCCGGTGAACGGCTCGGCGATCCTGACCGAGGCGAACATCGCCGCCGCCAGGGAGTTTCTGGCCACCGACGCCTACGCCGCCATCGTGGCGTCCTACGGCGGCAACGAGTTCTTCCTGCTGCCGCTGAACCTGGTGTTCTTCAATCCGACGCTGACCCTGCCCAACTCCCTGGATTCGCTGATTCACCACGCCAACGGCCTGTTCCTGCTGCCCATCTTCGCCGCGCTGAGCCAGTTCCTGATGACCAAGTTCACCGGAGCCGCCGCGCCCCAGGCGGACGATTCCGGCACCCAGGACAACAGCGCCGCCAACGCCATGAACAGCGGCTTCATGAAGTGGTTCTTCCCCCTGTTCTCGCTGTGGATCTGCGCCGGCTACAACGCGGCGTTCGCCATCTACTGGATGGCGGGCAACGTCATCATGATCGTGCAGCAGGTGGCCGTCAATAAGTACTTTGACCACAAGGACAGGCAGGCGGCCGCTAAGGCGGAGGACGCGGAGATCAAATAACCTGTGAATTTTAAGGAGGCAATCCCTTGAAGAGAAGCATTGAAGCAAGCGGCAAGACCGTAAAGGACGCCATTCAGAGCGGCCTGAACGAGCTCGGCTGCACGCTTGACGAAGTCGAAACCAGCGTCATCGACATGGGCAGCCCCGGCATCTTCGGCATGTTCGGCAAGCCCGCGAAGGTGAGGCTTACGATGAAGGAGGAGGATCACTCCTTCGACATCGAGATGCCGGTGTTCAGCCTGGATCAGCCCACCCCGGGCGGCGCGAAGAAGCGCGAAAAGAAGCGCAAGGACGCCCCCAGGGCCGAGTCGGAGGAGCCCAAGAGCGAACCCAGATCCGAAAGGAAGCCCGATAAGCCGGAGAAGGCCGAGGCCCCCGAGCGGGCGGCCGAGGCCGAGAAGCCGGAGAAGTCCGACGAACCCAAGCCCGAGAAGAGGTCTCGCAACCGCCGCCGCGGCAGGGAGAAGCGCGAGGAGGCCCCCGCTGAGCCCAGGCCGGAGCCGGTGACGGTGGCCGCGCCTGCGGAGCCCGCCGAGCCCTTCGTGGAGACGCCCGAGACTGAGCTGAGCGACACCGCGAAGTCCGCCCGCGACTTCCTCTCCGGCCTGACCCAGCGCATGAACGTGCCCGCGGAGATCGCCGTGAGCGACGGCGCGGAGAATCTGCGCATGGTGCTCTCCGGCGAGAACATGAGCATACTCATCGGCCGCCGGGGCGAGACCCTGGACGCGCTGCAGTACCTGACCAGCCTGCACGTGAACCGCGACCGCGAGGACTACCTGCGCGTGACGCTGGACACGGAGAACTATCGGGCCAAGCGCGAGGAGGCACTGCGGAAGCTGGCGGTGCGCATGGCGAACCGCGCCAAGAAGAGCGGCCGCCGCGTGGCGCTGGAGCCCATGAACCCCAACGAGCGCCGCATACTGCACTCCGCGCTGCAGAACGATCCCGAGGTCACGACCCACTCCGAGGGCGAGGAGCCCTACCGCCGGGTCATCATCACGCTGAAGTGAGATAGCGCCAGCGAGCGCCGCTGCCGAAGGGCAGCGGCGCTCGCTTTGTGCGCGGATTGAAGCGATCCCTCGCCCCGGCTCAGACGTTGTGGCGGAACTGGTGGATCAGGTACTCCGCGTCGTTGTCGTTCAGGCCGTACCTGGCGATGAGCTGCTTCTGGATCTGGCGAAGGGCCTCGCGGTCGTCCGAATCGTTGGCCGCCTTGATGGCGGAGAGGTACTTGTTGTAATCGCTGGAATTCATGATGTTATCTCCTTTCTTCTCTGGACACTTTGGTTGGGGTTGGCCTTCTATGAAATCCGCCGGGGCGGGTTTCCGCAGGGGATTCAGGCGAGCACGAAGAAGCCCGCATCGTTGAGGGTGTAGCGCCCGGTGCGCAGCACCTGGTCGACCATCAGCAGCTCCAGGCACTCCCAGTAGGTCTCCGGAACCTGGTCCGGCGCGGGGGCGTCGAAGTCGATCTCCCGGTAGTAGGTCTTCACTTCCGTTTCTCCCATCAGCATCTCCGCCAGCCTCGTCGCCCGCCTGGGCCTGAAGACCACGGAGAAGTGATCCGGATGGACGCGGATGTCGACGCTCTTGCCCGCGTTTTCGCGCATCTGGATGAGCTCGGCCGCCCTGGGGTCTGCGAACATGTTCTCGAAGTGGGTCAGCAGCGTCTGGGCGAAGGGGTCGCCCACCGGAACCGCCAGGATGTCGAATTTGTACATCATCTTGGTGCGCAGGCGGATCCAGGCGCGATAGCTCCGCTCGTCCGCCGGGATGTGGATCAAGCCGAACTTGAGGGGCGAGATGGCGTTGGATACCCAGACCTCGTGGGCCCCCGGGGACAGGGGAATGGTCAGGGGCGCCATGCCATTGGTCACCCGGCCGCACCGCCTTCCGTCGACGAAGACATAGAAGCGCTGGAGGTGCAGTATCTCCTCGAAATCGGTGACGACCATGGGAACGCGCCAGCCGTAGGTGGTGCGCCAGGATACCGTGAGCGTGCGGGCCTCGCCGTCCGCGCACGCTCCTTGCGTATAATCGTACATGTTTCAAATCTCCTTTCATTCAGTCGCTCGGTCGCTTGGCCGCTTCCCTGGTACGCGTTTATTGTACGCGATCGTCTACTAACTAGCAACATGATTGGAAGTAGAATAGATCAACTAATAAGGAATAATATATACAAAATGCTAATTTCGTGGGAATTGACGCAAATTTGGCGGAAGGAGAAAATACTTGACGCCGCCGGGGAAATGCGGTATGATGGCGGTATACCGGAAGATGGAGGGATTGCGTATGGCGGCGTGGCACATCGATACCCTGAACGACCTGTTTGTGGCGCTGTTTCGGCCGGGAGAGGCGGACGAGCCGGTGATTCGCGGCAGACAGCGGCTGGTGCGGGAGGATTACTTTCAGCTGCTGTTTCCGGATGAGCTGTGCGAGGCGTATCTGGGCAAGTCCAAGTCCAATCTGACCTGGTTCTTCAACGACGATCCCCGCAACAAGGCGATCAAGCGCGCGCTGCTGATCCGGATGCGGGAGAACCTCTGGCGGGTGGTCAGCAGCGTGCACCGCAAGTGCCAGGAGCTGCTGTGGCCCCAGGGGCAGCATCCCGCCTTCGACCGAAAGCGGCTGTGGGAGGCGCTCAACAGCATCCGCGTGCGCGGCGCGCTGAACGCGAAGCTGCGCATCGTGGAGCGCGACGGGGCGGAGGGCTCCCGGCTGCGGGACTTCTTCGAGGCGGATCCCTCGGCGGCGCTGGCGCGGGTGGTGCTGATGCTGGCCGTGGCCTCGGACGCCCCGGAGGAGCTGATCGACCGGCTCTGGCGCGCGGATGCCCGGGACGCCTCGGGCGAGGCCCCGCGGGCGGAGGAGACGCCCGAGGCGCAGATTCGCCGGGGCAGGCTGACGTATTTGGAGGGCTCCCACGCCAGGGCCTTCGAGATCTTCGAGAAGGTCGCGCGGCGGCTGGGCGGCCCGGCGACCAACGCGGAGGAATCCCGGCTGTACTGCCAGATGGGCGTGATGCTGGCCACCGGCGACGGCCACTACCTGGACATGGAGGCCGCCCGGGGCTACCTGGCGCGGGCGCGGCTGGATGAGAATCCCGAGTCCCACTACCTGTACGCGCGCTACGCGGCGGGCGAGGAGGCCCGCGCGGCGCTGGAGCGCGCGGCGGAGCTGAACTGCGCGGCCGCGCTGCGGGAGCTGGGCGACGCCTGGTACGGCGGGAGCGCG
>CANQGC010000104.1 GCA_947600345.1 uncultured Clostridia bacterium | reverse complement strand
GGGGGACGCTTGACGTCCCCCATCTCTCCTTGGGCCGCCGGCAGGCGCCCCTGCCCGCAGGCAGCAGCGGCGGCCCGTAGGGCCGCCGCTGATCGGAATCCCCGGTGGGGATTCCGAACCCCCTGCCGCCGCAAAGCGGCGGCATACGCCGTGAGGCGTCCTCGTGCCCGGCAGGGCACCCTTGCTGCCGTGAGGCAGCAGCGACGGCGCGCAGCGCCGCCGCTGGCCGGAATCCCCAGTGGGGATTCCGAACCTCCGCGCCCGGAGGGCGCGGGCTCAGCGAGAAGCGCAAATTGATGTTTTGGGAAGGGGGAGGTGGCGCGGATGCTTCGCATTTGCACCGGGGAAAACCGCATACTGGCCGGGGCGCTGGTGCGCTCGGTGGGGGACGCGCTCGCCGCGGGCGATGATCCCCTCTACATCGTCGTGCCCCGGCAGTTGACGCTGCTGACGGAGCGGCTGCTGCTCGATGGGCTGAGGCTTCCCGGCTCCTTCCGGCTGCGGGTGCTGAGCCCGGCGCGGCTCTGCGCGCTGATCTTCGACGAGGCGGGCGCGCCCGAAGGGGTGCGCGTGGACGAGCGCGGCCGGGTGCTGCTGATGCGCCGGGCCATCCGCGCCTGCGAGGGCCTCACCATCTACAAGAACGCCGGCCGCCGCCGGGGCTTCGCCGAGCGCTGCGCCCGGCAGCTGGAGCTGTTCATCCAGGGCGGCGTGTCGCCGGACGGCCTGCGCGCCTGCGCGGAGGACGCCCGGGGCGCGGCGCGGATGAAGCTGAACGACCTCGCCGCGATCCTCGAGCAGTACCAGCGGCTGATCCAGGGCCGCTTCCAGGACGGCGACAGCGAGCTGATCGAGGCCGCCGCCCGCGCCTCGGAGGCGGCGTTCCTGCGCGAGGGCAGGTTCTGGTTCTTCGGCTTCGACATCACCCCGCCGACGCTGACGCGGCTGGTCGCGCGGCTCGCCGCCCTCTGCCCGGAGGCGGTGCTCTACCTGCCGCTGCCCAACGATTCCGAGGCCCGGGACTACGACTGCTGCCTGCCGCTGGAGCGGGCGCTCAAGCGCCTGTTCGCCGCCTGCCGGGAGTCCGGCGCGGAGTTCGCCCGCGAGGCGCTGGAGCCGGAGCCGGACGCGGGCTGCCTGGCGGCGCTGCGCCGGGAGCTGTTCGCCTATCCGCCGGAGCCCTTCGCCGGGGAGCCGGAGGGGATCGAGCTCGCCTACGCCCGGGACGTGCGCGAGGAGTGCATGCTGGCGGCGGCCCGGGCGCGCACGCTGGCGATGAACGGCGTGCGCTACGGCGAGATGCAGCTGCTCTGCGGCGATCTGGAGAGCTACCGCCAGCCGCTTTCGGAGGCGTTTTCCGCCTACGGCGTGCCGCTGTTCCAGGAGGGCGGGCGGCCGGTTTCGCGGCTGGCCACGGCGGAGTGCCTGCTGACGGCGCTCAAGCTGATCGACCGGAACTTCCGCAGCGAGGACGTGTTCACGCTGATGCGCTGCGGCTACATGGACCTGAGCGACGACGATGCAGGGCGGCTGGCCAACTACGCCGTGCGCCGCGGCATGGAGGGCTCCCGCTGGCTTCGACCGCTCAGCCGCGGCAGCGAGGCAGAGATCGCCGAGCTGGAGCCCATCCGCAAGCGGCTGATGGAGCCGGTGCGGAAGCTGCGGGACGAGCTGAGGGCCGCGGAGGATTTGAAGGGGCAGCTGACGGCGCTGTTCGGCTTCCTCACCGAGATCGACGCCCACGGCAGGAGCCTGGAGCTGCAGCGGCGGCTGATCGACGGCGGCATGCGCGAGGAGGCGGGCGCGCTGACCCAGAGCTGGAACCGCATCATCGGCGCGCTGGACCAGATGGCCGGGCTGCTGGGCGGGGAGAAGCTGAGCCTGCGGGAGCTGGACCAGGCGCTGACCGAGTCGCTGGAGGCGGCGGTGGTCAAGCCGCTGCCCCAGTCCGGCGACGCGGTGTACGCCCAGAGCCTGGGCAGGATGCTGATGCAGCCCGCGCGGGCGCTGCTGGTGATCGGCCTGAGCGATTCCGCCGGGGCCTCGGACGACGGCCTGCTGACCCAGGGCCAGCGCCGGGCGGTGGAGCAGCGCACGAAGGCGTACCTCGGCCCGGACGAGACCGACGCTGCGCGGCTGAAGCGCTTCTACCTCAAGTCGGCGCTGGGGATGGCCTCGGAGTCGGTGTGGTTCTCCTGCGCGCTGAGCGGCGCGGACGGCGCGGCCCAGCGGCCGGGGCTGACGATGCAGCTGCTGCGCGCGCTGTTCCCGGAGCTTCGCGAGCTGCCCGATGCGGAGCGGGCGCGGCTGCTGGCCTGCGCGCCCCGGGCGGCGCTGAACCGCTCGGCGCGGGCGCTGTCGGCGCGGCAGGCGGGGGACGCGCCCGAGCCCGGCGACCTGGCGGCGCTCTCGGCGCTGCGCGCAGCTTCGGCTCAGCTTCCCGCGGCTGCGGACCGGCTGCGGCGCATGGAGCGCGCGCTGGCGGACCGGGAGGGCCGGGAGTCCGTGGACCCGGCCTCGGCGCGGGCGCTGTACGGCGCGCTGCAGACCCAGTCGGTGACCCGGCTGGAGCGCTTCGCCCGCTGCCCCTTCTCCTACTTCGCCGCCTACGGCCTGCGCCCGGAGCGGGTGGAGCCCTTCGAGTTCAACTACCGGGACGAGGGCGTGTTCCTGCACGACGCCATGAGCGCCTTCCTGCGCGCCCACCGCGAGCGGCTCAACGAGCTCTCCCCGGAGGACGCGGAGGCTTCGATGGATCGCATCGCCCGGGAGCTGCTCTCGGCCAAGGCGCCGGGCACGCCCATGGAGGACAGCGCCGGGGTGCGGGCGGAGTCGCGCACGCTGCTGGCCACGGCGCGCCGCTGCGCGCGGGTGCTGACGGAGCACATGCGCGGCAGCGCCTTCCGCGCGGAGGCGCTGGAGCGCAGCTTCGGCCGGGAGGACGGCGCGAGGCGGCTCCGCGCTGGGGACACCGTGCTCGAGGGCCGCATCGACCGCCTGGACGTCTGGCCCGAGGGCAACGGCCTGCGGGTGATCGACTACAAGCGCGGCGGCAAGGGCCTGAGCCTGGCCGGTGCCTGGCACGGCCTGGAGCTGCAGCTTCCGGTGTACCTGGGCGCGGCGATGAAGGCGCGGGGCGCGCGCAGCGCCGGCGTCTACTACTTCGCGCTGGATGAGGGCGTGGTGGACACCCAGTCCACCGATCCGGGAGAGGTGGAGCGGGAGCGCGCCAGGCGCTTCCGCATGGACGGCCTGCTGCCCGCGGACGCGGAGCTGCTCCGCGCCCAGACGCCGAACCCGGCCTCGGTGTTCAACGTGCGCGTGAGGGCGGACGGCGAGCTGTGGAACGATGTTCCCCGGGCGAGCGACGAGGACTTCGAGCGCCTGGTGCGCTGCGCGCTGCGGCGGGCCGGGGAGCACGTCGAGCGCATCCGCGCGGGCGAGGCCGCCGCGAGCCCGGCGAGCTTCGATGGCCGCGACGCCTGCAAGCTCTGCGACTACCGCGCGGCCTGCCTGTTCGACCCCAAGCTGGACGCGGGCAAGGCGCGCAGGTTTGACAAGCCCAAGTGGAACGAGGCCCTCGAGCGCATGGCGCTGGAGGAGGGAAGGGAAGGAGAGGAGAGAGCGAAGGAGACGTGAGCCCCGCGGAGCGGTGGGCGTGGCTTCTTGACGGTGCCGGCTTTATACTGTATAATGAGGGTAGATTATGCAGGAAGCGGGGCATAAAACGATGAAGAGGTTGCTGACTGCGCTGCTCGCGCTGGCGCTGCTGGGCGTGCAGGCCGCGCTGGCGGTGGAGCTGCCCGATTTGAATGAATATACGGATTCGGAGCTTGCGGAGCTCTCGGCCGCGCTGGACGCGGAGCTTGCGGAGCGCGGCGAGGATGCGGGCGGCGCATCGGAGGAGGCGGAAGCATCGGAGGCGGCGGATGTGAAGCCGCTCAAGGAGGGCAGCGCGGGCGCGGCGGTCAAGGAGCTTCAGCTTCGACTGATCGAGCTGGACTATCTATCGGGCAGTGCGGACGGGGCGTATGGCGCGCTGACGCGGGCGGCCGTGGAGCGCTTCCAGCGGGAGGCGGGGCTTGAGGTGAGCGGCATGGCGGACGCGGAGACCCAGCAGGCGCTCTTTGCGGAGGAGGCGCCCGCCGCGAAGCAGCCCATGGAGCTGGACTTTACGGCGATCTCCCGCGATCCGGACAAGTACGAGGGCAAGGAATACTGCTTCAGCGGCAGCGTGCTACAGGTGATCGAGGAGGAGGAGGGCGACGCTGTCGAGGTGGAGCTACGCGTCGCCACCAGCGGGAACTACGACGACGTGGTCTACGTGACCTATCGAAGGCGCAAGGGCGAGTCGCGCATCCTGGAGGAGGACCGAGTGACCGTCGAGGGCATCTACAGCGGCCTATACACCTACGAAACCCTGATCGGCGGCACGATCACCCTCCCCCGCTTCAACGCCACCTCCCTCACCCTCTCCTAGGGCGGCGGGGCCGCCGGCCATCTGCTGCCGCGGACGGGGCGACGGACTTGGGGCCCGTAGATTATGGGCCCCAAGTCCTGCGGTGCGTTTCTGCAGGGAGCGAAGTACGAAGCACGACCTCTGGCCCCATAGATCCGAGGGCCAGAGGTCTTCGTTTTGGGGAACAAGGCCTGGTTCACAGCGCGGCAGCAGGAGGGAGATTCCAAAGGACCTCAGGTCCTTTGGCAGGAATTCTTAAGGGACAGAGTCCCTTAAGCAGGTCTGGACAGAGTCCAGAACGGGTCCGGGCGGAGCCCGGCGTAACCCCTGCGGCCCGCGGTATTCAAATTATTGCCAGGCAATGCGAACCAACGCTCCATCATTACTATACCGCGGGCCGCCGAGGCGCTTTTTGAATCGGGAAGCCGGATGGCTTCCCGATTCAAAACAGCAAACGAAACCTTTCGCATGAGCCAGCCCCTCGAAGGCTCCAACCTTCCGCCGCAGCTCACTCGTCCGGCACGTATTCGATGATGTCCGATACCTGGCAGTTCAGAATCTCGCAGAGCGTGTTGATGGTCTTGGTCGTGATTGCCTCGCCGTGTTTGATCCGGTGCAGCGTGTTCGAGGGCATGCCCTGCTTGTAGATCAGATAGTACTCCGTGATGCCCAGTCGGAACAGGGTTTGGTAAAAAGGCCGATAAGAGATCATTTCAATCACCAAAATCTATTTTGCCCTGCTCAACATCTTGACTATGCCCAATTTATTGAGTATAATGTTTCCAGAGATTTTGAGAGAAAGCGGGGTAAAGGGAACATGAAGAGCATGAAGAGATGGATGGTTGTGCTGCTTGCGCTGGCGCTGCTGTGCGGGCAGTTTGCGATGGCGGCGGAGGCGCCGGATGTGTCGTCCTATACGGACGAGGAGCTGGCGGCGTTCCTGGAAGCGCTGCAGGCGGAGCTTGCGAAGCGCGGGGAGGAGGCGCCGGCCGAGGAGGAGGAACAGCAGCAGGAGGTGCTGCAGCAGGGCAGCAAGGGGGACGCGGTCAAGGAGCTTCAGCTTCGTTTGATCGAGCTGAACTATCTCTCGGGCAGCGCGGACGGCGACTTTGGCGGAAAGACGAAGAGCGCCATCGAGCTGTTCCAGAAGACGGCGGGGCTGGAAGTGACGGGCGTGGCGGACGCGGAGACCCAGGATGCGATCTTCGCGGAGGACGCGCCGGTGGCGAAGGTGTACGAGGATATCGACTTCAAGGGCATGTCGCGCGATCCGGACAAGTACGAGGGCAAGAACTATAAGTTCTCGGGCAAGGTGCTTCAGGTGTTGGAGACCGCGGGGGACGGCTTCACCTACGTCGCGATGCGAATCGCCACGAAGGGCAACTATGACAACGTGGTCTATGTGCACTACTTGCGCCCCGACGGGGAATCGCGCATACTGGAGGACGACCGGGTCACGGTGCACGGCGCGTCCACGGGCCTGTACACCTATGAGACGGTGCGCGGCGATGCCGTGACGCTGCCGCAGTTCATGGCCGAGACGGTCACGATCAACTGACGCGAAGGGGAATGGAGCGAAAGCCGCCGGGTATCCGGCGGCTTTTGGTGTGTCGAGGGAAGGGGGGGGGTTCCTGGGTTGATGGGGGTTTTGGTGAGCTATGCGGGGTGGGGGTGAAACGGGATGCGAGGCGTTCGGTTGCTCTTTGGATTGGGAAGCCATTTGGCTTCCCAATCCAAAACTCGCTTCGAGCGGCCCGCGGTATGGGGGCGATGGGGCGTTGGTGCGCTTTGCCGGGCGGGGGATGAAGGCCGCGGGCCGCTGGGGTTAGAGGGACGCCGGGCGCTGCCCGGACCCGCTGGGCTCCGCCCAGACCCGCGGGCGCTGTCCGGACCTGCTTAAGGCACCACCGCACAGAACGGCGGCACGTCGGGCGATGCCTTTTCCGTCATCTGCACTTTCAAATTTCTTGACTTGCAACCAGCAAGCCTGCGAAATTTGAAAGCACATCTGACGAAAAATTCATTCGCCTGCCGACCACCTTATCTGTGCGGTGCTGCCTTAAGGGACTCTGTCCCTTAAGAATCCTGCGGCGCGCCGGCTCAAATCTTTGATTTGAGCCGGTGCGGTTCGGCCCATAGGCCGAACTTGGAAACCCAAAGGGTTTCCAACCTTCAGGAACCTCAGGTTCCTTGGATTCTCCCTTCTGGGGGGACGGTGGGGCTTGGTTCTTAAGTCCATTCGTTCCAGGTCATGAGCATGATCCGATCCGAGATTTCCAGGCCCAGCTTTCGCTGCAGGTTCAGCGAGACCTCATTCTCCGCCTCCACCTGGCAGTAGGGGATCCTTCCCGCGTCCAGGCAGAAGCGCAGTATGTGGGCCTCCAGCGCCGCGCCGTAGCCCCTGCCGCGCTGCTCGGGGAAGACCTCCAGCAGGCCGAAGCAGCCCTCCGCGTGCAGCCCCGCGAAGCCCACGTCCTCCCCGTCCGTCGTGCGCGCGAAGAACAGCTCCCCCGCGCTTCTTCGGCGCTCCAGCTCCGCCGGACTGTCCATGGCGTAGGCGGTTAGTATGCGCGCGAACGCCGCCTCGCCGGGAACCTCGATGATGAGCCTCGGGTCGGCCGGGGGCCGCTCCTTCTTCAGATACGCCGCCTGGCGGCAGCGCATGGTGTGGGGCAGGCCGAAGCGCGCGATAGCCGGGGCCAGCGCCTCGTCGCAGAGCAGGAAGAAGTCCGCGGGGTAGCGCCGCTCCACGCCGTCGAGCAGCGCCTCCGCGGCGCTTAGATCCCGCGCGGAGAGGATCAGCAGCTTCCCTGGCCGGTCGTAGACCAGGATTCCCCGCTCCGTCTGCCTCACGATCTCCGCCTGGCCCAGCCGCAGCGGCTCCGTCAGGCATACGTGCAGCAGCGGCTCGCGCGTCACCTCCGGATAGATGTACATCGGGCGCACCTCCTTTAAAACAGCATCAGTATAGCGCGTGCGCGGCGGATTTTCAAGAAAGCCGTCACATTTTCTGCCCTTTGGCGATAGTATGAAGCGCAGGCGTTCGCCTGCGATGCCGAAGGGAGAGTGCGTATGGCGAGGAAGGTTTCGGCGTCGAATTTCGCCGCTTTCTTGAAGCAGCGGCTGAAGGCGCGGGATGGATATATCTTCGGCGCGACGGGCCAGAACCCCAGGAAGCTGCCGGATCGCTACTTCAGCGGACAGTACAGGGGCAGGCAGCTGAAGCAGGCGCTCTATTGGCGCGCCCACGCCCAGCGCGTGTGGGACTGCAACGGCCTGGCCGAGGGCTATTACAAGCAGGTGACCGGCTCGAGCATCAACGCCCGGGCCCGGGACAACTACAGCGATTGGTGCAGCCCCAAGGGCAAGGGCAAGATTCCGGCGAAGTACCGCGTGCCCGGCGCGGCGGTGTTCATGCGCTCGAGCTACATCCACCACGTGGGCTTTCTGGTGGAGCCGGTGAACAAAAAGAAGCCGGAGGGCGACTGGTACGTGATCGAGGCCCGGGGCGTGATGACCGGCGTGGTCCGCACGCGGCTGAGCAAGCGAAGCTGGAACCGCTGGGGATGGATGACCCGGTACTTCAAGTACGATGCCCCCGCGTCCGAGCCGGCGGGGGAGGGCAAAGCGCTGAAGCTCGGCTCCCGGGGCGCGAAGGTGCGCAAGCTGCAGGCGGCGCTGATCGCGCTGGGCCTGGCGCCCGAGGGCGCGAAGCCGAACGGCGTCTATGGAGAATCCACCGCCGCGGCGGTGCGGCGCCTGCAGGCGCGCCTGGGCCTGAAGGAGAGCGGCGTCTACGACGAGGCGACCCACGCGGCGCTGAAGCGCGCGCTCAAGCGCGAAAAGACGTAATCGACGCGGGCCGGAGCGGCCCGAGGATGGGAGGGGATCGAGTATGGATGAGCAGGGCGAGAAGCTTCAGGCCCAGATTTCCCAGATAGTGGAGCGCATCGCCGAGATGCGCAGCGACCACCGGGCGATCCTGCACCGCTTGCAGGCGGTGGAGGAGAACGCCAAGCGGCTGAGCGAGCTGCAGCTGACGCTGCAGCGTCAGGGGGACTCCATCGGCCAGGTGTGCGAGCGGCTCGACAGCCAGAACGCCAGCCTGAGCAGCGTATCGGGCCGGGTGACGGAGATGGAAAAAGAACCGGGCGAGCGGTGGAAAAAAATCGGCTTCGAGCTCATCAAATATATCGTGCTGGCGGCTGCCGGTGCGGCGATAGGCTTTTTGATGAAGTGAGGTGTTGGAATGGATCTTTTCGATTGGAGCCTGCTGGGGAGTTACGCGGGCTCGGTGTTCGCGGTGGGCGTGCTGACGCAGATCACGAAGGGCATACCGGGGGTAAGCAAGCTGCCGACGCAGCTGTGGAGCTACCTGCTGGCGCTGCTGACGCTGGTGGTGGCGATGGCTTTCGGCCCGGGCTTCACACCCCAGGGCGCGGCGTTGGCGCTGTTCAACGCGGCGCTGGTGTCGCTCTCCGCCAACGGCGGCTACGCCGCCGTGACGCGGCTGAAGGATGGACTGAAGGAATCCAGTGCAGAAGAAGCGTAACGTCAGCGGGAAGCGCGCCCCATCCTCCGAGGAGATGGGGCGCTCTGCGCGTCAAGCCCCACCGTACCCCGTAGCCCCAGCAGGGAGAATCCAAGGAACCTCAGGTTCCTTGGCAGGAATTCTCAAGGGACAGAGTCCCTTGAGCAGGTCCGGG
>CANQGC010000103.1 GCA_947600345.1 uncultured Clostridia bacterium | reverse complement strand
GCAAATTCTTTGACTTACCTCCAGTAAGCCTGCAGAATTTGCAATTGCATCTGACGAAAAATTCATTCGCCTGCCGAGGCGGCTCGCTCGAATCTTCGATTCGACCGAGCCGGTCGGCCCAAAGGCCGACTTGGAAACCCTCCGGGTTTCCAACCTCCCACCTTATCTGTGCGGTGTTGCCTTAAGGTTATAGAAGAAATCCCTTCCCGCACAACCATCCGCCGCGCTTTACTTTTCGTTGGAAACTTCGTCGATACCCACAAATCAACCGAATCTTGCCGAAGTTTTATCACAAATATTGCGAATTCGATTGACGAAACTTCCAGGGAATGCTATAATTGCTCAGATATTAGACAATGGGGTAAGAATATGTCCACTACAAAAGAAAGTCAGAATGTTCATCCGCAGAGGAAACGCAAGCTAACCCCCGAGCAGCGCGAGCGCTTGCTGCGCGAGCGGCGCCGCCGCGCCTTCATGAAGCGGGTATATCTGTCGCTGGCCGGGATTGCGGTGTTGATCGTCGTGGTCGTCGTGCTGGTGACCTCCTTCGGCAAAAACATCGAGAAGGAGCCCTCTCGGGAGGTCGTGGCATCCAACGCGAATGCCGGGCGCGGCGCTTCCCAGGAGCAGCTCTCGCACCACCTGCCCGAGGGCGAGCATGGCTCCGCGTCCAGGAAGGGATCCGGCGCCCAGGGCGGCGCGTCCGGGAAGACGCTCGAGCGCCCCACCGCCACGTCGGTTCCCACCCCTACGCCCGCGCCCACCGTGCCGATGGCCATGGACGAGCGCCTCGCGGCGAACGTGCCGTCCTACGATCCCAGCGCGCCCTTCTCCTATCCGAGCGCCTACATGGCGGCGGTGCTGGGCGCGGATACCGGCCCGGCCGTGACGCCGGACTACTCCGGCATCGACCCCAACAAGCTCGATCGCTGGCCCAGCGTCGAGGCAGGCTTCATGCCCATGCTCAGCCACGCGAACACGACGGAGAACATCATCGCCGTCACGGTGGACGATTGCTTCCAGGGCGACAATCTGAAGAAGATCGTGGCCTGCGCGCTGCAGAACAACGCCAAGCTGACCATCTTCCCCATCGGCGAAAACCTGGAGAAGCCGAGCGTCGCGGAGGTGGTCAAGGCCGCCTGGCAGCAGGGCATGGAGATCGAAAACCATACCTACTCCCACATGGGAACCTATCACTACGACGACGACGCCATGGCCGACGACATCTGGAAGCAGAGCTATCTGCTCAACCAGGTGCTGGGCGTAAACTACAAGCAGCACTTCTACCGCCCCAAGGGCGGCGACGAGCGCTTCGACCAGCGCAGCCACGCCTACATCAACCAGCTGGGCTTCTCGGCGATGGCGCTGTGGACCCAGTCCGGCTCCGTCGACCCGATGGACAATCTGCTCAGCAACCTGGGCCCCGGCCGCATCTACCTGTTCCACACCACGGACAACGACCTGAACAAGCTGCTCAAGTTCATCCCCGCGGCGGTGAAGAAGGGCTACCGGCTGGTGACGCTCAACGAGATGTTCGGTCTGCCCGCCAACGAGACCGCCGATCTCTCCACCGCGGCCGTATCCAAGCCCGCCCTCTCGGCGTTCCAGGTGCAGCCGATGACGCTGAAGGCCACGGCCTACGCCCGCGCGGCGGCGGTGGTGCAGCAGCGGCTGATCGACCTGGGCTGGATGAAGGGCGAGGCCACCGGCGTCTACGGCAAGACCACCCATGCCTGCATGGCGGTGTTCCAGGCGGCGGCCGGGCTCACGGTCGACGGCGAGGCGGGCATCGAGAGCCAGCGCGCGCTGTTCTCCAATTCCGCGCCGATGGGCAGCGACGATCAGATCCGCGCGCTGTCCGCGAGCATGAGCTCCAGCGTGCAGAGCGCCATCCAGGAGATGTTCTACTCTTAATCATCGAACCTTCGCGCAGGAGCGGCTTCCGGCGCGGAACATAAAACCGAACGACAAAGGACTCCCGGCCCCACCGATCATCGGGGCCGGGAGTCCTTTTGCCGCAATGGCGCGATGCTCTCGCGAACTTCGGGGCCATCTTCCGGGCGCGGCTTGGCCTTCAGTTGCTCAACTGGGTATCGTCGCCCCTGCCGGGCAGCGGCGCGGCGCGCAGGCGCTCCACCGGGACGGCGCTCTCGGGCTCGTTTGCGGCCTCCAGCGTGAACGCCGAAACCTCGTAGGCGTTGCGGATCATGTACTCCCCGTTCTCCAACAGCTTCTGGTACTCCCGGGACTGCAGCCGCCCGCTCAGCCGCACCCGGTCGCCCACGCGAAAGCGAGAGGCGTACTGGGCGTTGCGGCCCCAGGCGATGCACGGGATGTAGTCGCTCTTCCCGAACGCCCGGTTCACCGCCAGCATCATGTCGCAGATCTCCCTTCCGAAGGGCGTGGAGCGGTACACCGGCGGCTTGCACAGCACGCCCACGAGGTTGACCTTGTTCATGGTGTCGTTCTCCACCGTGGGCGACATGCTCTGCACGAACAGCGTCACCATCAACCTGCCGCTGCCCTCCACCACCTTGTTGTAGGAGCGCACCTGTCCGCTCACCAGCATCAGTTGATCGCTGAGCCTGGGGACATCGCCGGACTCCTCCCCGCCGTCCATGCGGTGGACGGCCAGCAGCTTGCCGGGAATCGTCACCGGCAGCCGATCCACCGCGCCGGACAGCCGCTTCACCAGCAGCGTGCCCGCGTAGAAGGGCTCGTTCATGACCTCGTGACTCAGCGAAAGGCTGTCCTCCAGGCGGCCCGCCGCCACGATCCGATTGTTGGGGTTCTCCATCGTATCACTCACCTCTGCATGTTTCTGAAATGTGCGTTTCCCTAGTAGTATATGCGCGCGCCGCCGGAGGTATGCCGTGAAACTACGCCCGCGCCTCCACGAACCACCGGCCCTCGTCCTCGAAGAGGTAGGTTTCGCGCCCGCCGATGCGCACCGTGTAGCGCATGCCCTGGCCTCCCGCCTTCGTGGCCGGAGCCAGGCGCACGTCGAGCAGCTTGTCCACCCGAAACTTCCTTCCGTCCTCCCACTCCACCGTCAGCGGCGTGATCCTCCCCTCCTCGGAGAACTCCGCCACCACCCGCACATAGGCCCGCCTCGCCATCGCTTCACCCCCTCCAGCCCACGGGATGGATCACGTGATCCTCCCTGGGATTGATGCAGTTGATTCGCTGGTCCGCGAGCAGGCTCGCCCGGGAGATGCTGCCGTGGCCGAAGCGACGGCGAATCTCGTCGATCGCGCCCTCCAGCTCGTAGCGCCGGGCGTTCGCCTCCGGAAACATGCTCAGCTGCACGCCCTCGGTCTGGGAGCTCAGGCCGCTCACGCATACGCCCAGGCTGCGGATCGGCTTCTCCCAGTACCAGCGCTCCCGGAACAGCTCCCGGGCGTGCATGGCGATCTCCGCCGAGAGCGCCGTGGGCCGGGGAAGCTTGCGCTGGAACGAGCGGGTGTTGAGCTCGCAGTCGCGCACGCTGACGCTGACCACGTCGCCGCGCAGGCTCTGCTCCCGCAGCCGCTCCGCCACGCTCTCGCAGAGCACCAGCAGCACCAGGTACACGTCCCGGTCGTTCTCCAGATCCCGCGGCGCGGTGGTGCTGTTGCCCACGGACTTCACCATCGCCGCCTCGCCCTCGGGGAGCACCGGCGAGCAGTCGTTGCCTCGGGCGAAATTCCATAGCATCTCGCCGTTCTTGCCCAGCGCGCCGCGCAGCAGCTGAATATCGCAGTTGGCCAGCTCGCCGATGGTGCGTATGCCCCGCAGCCACAGCTTGCGCTTCGTGGCCGGGCCCACGTATAGAAGGTCCTCCACCGGCAGCGGCCAGACCTTCTCCCGGTAGTTCTCCGGGGAGATCACCGTGGTGGCGTCGGGCTTCTTCATGTCGCTCCCCAGCTTGGCGAAGATCTTGTTGAAGGATACGCCCACCGACACCGTCAGCCCCAGCTCCTCCTTCGCCCGCCGCCGGAGCTCGTCGGCGATCCGCTCCCCGCTCTCGTGGCAGCTGCTCACGTCCAGCCAGGCCTCGTCCAGGCCGAAGGGCTCGATGAAGTCCGTGTAGTCGGCGTAGATGCCGCGCATCATCCTGGCGAAGCGCAGGTACTTCTTGAAGTCCGGCGGCAGTATCTTCAGCCCCGGACACTTCTGCCGCGCCTGCCAGATGGCCTCCCCGGTCTTCACCCCCGTCGCCTTGGCCAGCTCGTTCTTCGCCAGCACGATGCCGTGACGCGCCTCCGGGTCCCCGCAGACCGCCAGCGGCACCTTGCGAAGCGAGGGCTCGTACACGCACTCCACGCTGGCGTAGAAGTTGTTCAAATCGCTGTGCAGCACCGTCCGCACGGCAGCTCACCTCGGTTTCACCGCGACTTTTTAATGATTCGAACATATGTTCGTATTACTAATTATAGTACGTGTGTTCGAAAAAAGCAATCGAACACCGGGTGAAATTCGCTGGACAAAATTTGGCCGCGGCCGGGAGGAATCCGGGAGGCCTCTGGCTTCCGGATTCTTCCGGACGCCCCTTGCCCCCCGCGCGAATTGATGCTATAATAAGATGAAATCATTTGGGGAGGTGCGGCAATGGCGCTCAGGCGTGCGGAGATTTCCCGGGAAATCCACGAGGGAAGCGGCGCGAGCGGGCGGTTTTTGCTCGAGGACGCGCGCGCGGGACTGGATCGGCTTCTGCAGACCCACTGCGGGCAAATCAAGCTGATCTACCTCGACCCTCCCTTTCAGACGGGGGAGCGCTTCGTCATGCGCGTGCGCGTGGGCGAACAGGAGTGGAAGAGCGGGCGCGGGACGCTCGCGCTTCCCACCTTCTCGGATGCCCTGAGCCGCGAGGAATTCCTCTCTATGATGCGCGAGGTGCTCACCCGCTGCCGGATGCTGCTGCGCGACGACGGCATGATCTTCCTGCACATCGACTACCGCACGCATCCCCACCTGCGGCTGATGATGGACGAAATCTTCGGCGAGGACAACTTCCTGAACGAGATCATCTGGGTCTATCAGACCGGCGGGCGGTCCCTGAAGCACTTCAGCCGCAAGCACGACGTGATCCTGTTCTACCGCAAGGGCCCCGCCTACGACTTCAACGTGGAGGCGGTGATGGCCCCCCGCACGGAGCCCAGGACGAACCACATGCGCCGCCACGTGGATCCGGACGGAAGGGTGTACCGCTCCGTGCGCGTGGGCGAGCGCGTCTACACCTACTACGACGACGATCCGGTGGCCCCCACCGACGTATGGAACGACCTGTCCCACCTGCAGCAGCGCGATCCCGAGCGCACCGGCTACGACACCCAGAAGCCGCTGAGCCTGCTGGACCGCATCGTGCGCTGCGGCTCGCGCCCCGGCGAGCTGGTGCTCGATCCCTTCGCCGGAAGCTCCACGACGCTGGAGGCGGCCAAGCGGCTGGAGCGCGACTTCATCGGCATCGACCGCTGCCCGATGGCGCTGAACGTGGCGCGGCGGCGGCTGGGCGGCGCGACCTATTCGCTGGAGTACCCGCCCTTCGAGGGCGAGCCGCTCTGCGAGGCCAGCGCGACGCCGGGCGTGGGCTTCTATCACGTGCGGCTGGAGCGCTTTGCGCTGGAGCCCGGCCTGCTGGATCGGGAGCTCTCCGGGCTGGACGGCGTGGACTGCTGGTCGGTGGGCTACGTCCGGGACGGCGAATACCGGGCGATGGCGGAGTCCGCCCGCACCAAGCGCGCGCCGAGGCTTGCGGAGTCGCTGGACGCCCCGGCCTACGCGGGGCAGCTTGCGCTGTGCGTCAGCGACGTCAGCGGCCGCTGCTTCTGCTATGAGATCGATCCGGAGTGACGCCGGGCCGGGCTGAACGCGCGGCGCGCCGGCAACATTTTGGATTCGGATTGGTATGAACCACACATCTTAACATTGATGCGTTAGAATTGATGAAGAGTTCATCTGCCCGTGGCAGAATCTATGAAAACGGAGGAAGGCGCGATGCTGCTGAACGTCGGCGACCTGGTGAAGATGCGCAAGCCGCACCCCTGCGGCAGCGACCAGTGGACGATCACCTTCGTGGGTTCGGACATCAAGATGAAGTGCGCGGGCTGCGGCCGCATCGTGATGCTGGACCGTCCCACCTTCGAGAAGCGCGTGAAGAAGATACTCGTCCCGGCGGTTCCCGAGGCATGAGGAAGGCGAAGCGGCGGAGGCGCCGCCTGCCGGTCGCGCTGCTGGCTGTACTGCTGCTCTGCCTGGCGCTGCGGCTGTGGGGCTTCCACCTGGTGCGCGTGGCCGGAAGCTCGATGGTCTCCACGCTCAACGATGGCGACATCGCGCTGGTCACGCTGTTTGACTACCGCTTGGGCGCGCCCGGGCGGGGCGACGTGGTCGAGTGCACCTTCCCCGGCAGGGACGCGGCCTACCTGAAGCGGCTGATCGGCCTGCCCGGCGAGACGGTGGAGATCTCGGGCGGCAGGATCTACATCGACGGCGCGCCCCTCTCCGAGCCCTACGCCACCGGCCCCGCCGAGGACTACCGCGTCACTCTGGGCCCGGACGAATACCTGGTGCTGGGCGACAACCGGCCCGAGAGCTACGACTCCCGGGCGGAGGACATGGGCCCGATCTCCCGGAAGGATTTCCTGGGCCGCGTGCGCTTCGTACTGTGGCCATTCCGCAATATTGACTGATGCAAAGAGAGGTACCCATCATGGAGGAGAACAATGCGATGAATTCGGAGCAGGAGCAGGTTCGCACCGAGGCGGAACCGGCGGAGGGCCAGTCCGCCCCCGAGCAGGGCGCGACGCTTCAGGATGCCGCCCAGGCGGCGGAGAAGCCGAAGAAGAACTGGAAGAAGGAGGCGCGGGAGTGGATCGTCTCCATCGCCGCGGCGCTGCTGGTGGTCTTCTTCTGCAGGAACTACCTGTTCCAGGTCATCCGCGTGGACGGCATGTCCATGTTCGATACGCTGCTGGACAACGAGCGGCTGTTCGTGAGCGTGCTGGACGTGCGCCTGCACGGCGTGGAGCGCGACGATGTGGTCATCTGCCACTATCCGAACCGGGGCAACACGAACTTCGTCAAGCGCGCCGTGGCCATCCCCGGCGACCAGATCTACCGGGAGAACGGCGTGACCCACGTGGTCTACCAGGTCGAGGGTGAGGACGGCAGCGTCCGGACGGAGGACGAGATGCTCGACCCCGAATTGCCGCTGTTCTTCGGCATGAACCCGAGCGACGACTACGCCCCCTACACACTGGGCGAGAACGAATACTTCGTCGTGGGCGACAACCGGAACAACAGCCACGACTCCCGCGACTGGAACGACACCGATCCCTCCAATGACGTGGGCCCCATCACGGGCGACATGCTCGTCGGCAGGGTGCGCAAGGTGATCTGGCCCATCGGCGACATCCGCGACGTGGATTGAGGAGGCGCGCATGAATCGAAGGCAACGGAAGCTGGTGCGCATCGTCGCCATCGTGCTGGCGGTGCTGCTGGCGGGCACGGCGGTGGTGTCGGCAGTGCTCTCGCTGGCTTACGCGGAGGAGGCCCCGGCGCCGTCGGGGAACCGCATGACCCTCACAATGGAATACCTCGAGGAGGCACAAGCGCTGCGCATGACGCAGCGCCTTGTGTATGTCAACGCCTCCGGCCGCGCCCTCGACCGGGTGCTGTTCTACGTCCCCGCGAACCTGCTCCGCCGCAGCGCGAGCCTGCCCTACGACGGCGAGGAGCTGCTCGCCGCCTTCCCCGCTGGCTACCTCCCGGGAGGCGCGGATCTGACCGGCTTGCGCGTGGACGGAGCGGATGCGGACTACGGCTTCCAGGGCGAGGACGAGATGTACCTTCGCGTCGCCTGCGCGCTGGAGCCCGGCGATTCCTGTGAATTCGCGCTTGAGTACTACCTGCTGCTGACCGAGAACGCCGCCTTCCTGGGAATTTCGGACGCCGGCTGGCGGCTGAGCGGCTTCTACTTCGCGCCCGCCGCGCTGGACGAGAACGGAGAATTCATACTGAATCCGCCGCTGTCCTTCACCCGCTACGCCGACTGCCCCCGCATGGACGTGGAGGCGGAAATCGCGCTGCCGGAGAACTATGCGCTCGCCGCCACCGGCGAGGAGCGCCTGGGCGGCGACGGCGCCTGGACGATCGCGGCCAGGGACGTGCGCGACTTCGCGCTGAGCTTCGGCAAGCGCTACCGGGAGTACGCGCGGGTCTCCCGGGGCGGCGTGTCGCTGCGCTGCCTGACCAACGTGCGCGGCGTGGCGGACGAGCTGCTCGATGCCGCCGCAGAGGCCGTGGAAGCCTGCGAGGCGTGGTTTGGCCCCTGCCCCTACACCCAGCTCGACTTCGTTCAGGCGGACGGAGCGGGCCCCTCCCTGCCCCACAGCGGCATGCTGTGGCTGACCCCGGAGCTGATGCGCGACAGCGATGATCGCGACCGGGCGGTGCGCGAATTCGTGGCCCAGCAGTACTTCGGCCGCCGCACCGGCGGCCATCCCAGCTCGGACGCCTGGCTGTCCGACGCGCTGAGCAGGTACCTGTCCTACCTGCTGCTGGAGGAGGCCGAGGGCCACGACGCCTACCTCGCCGCGCTGAACCGGGACATCGTTGATTCGCTGCAGCTGACGATCCCCGGCGGCCTGCGGGTCAACACCGACGCGTCCCTCTTCACCTCCGGCGAATACCGCACCGTGGTGCTCGACCGCGGCACGGCGGTGTTCCACGAGCTGCGCACCGCCATGGGGCGGGAGGAGATGCTCTCCGGCCTGCGCCGGTTCTACGAGAAGGGATTGGATGTGGACTATCTCACGGAGATGGATTTGGTCGACGCGCTGGACGAGGCCAGCGGAAGGAGCTGGGAGGATTTTCTCACCGACTGGGTGTACAATGTGGATGAGTATGTGAATCAAAGTATTGATTGGTTGGATTGAGGCATTTGCATGGGGCGGTTCCGCCTTGCGGCGGGCAGGGGTGCCCTGTCGGGCACGTGGACGCCTCACGGCGTGGGTTTTGCGCCTCACGGCGTATGCCGCCGCTTTGCGGCGGCATGGGTTTGGGAATCCCCACTGGGGATTCCCTTCATCGGCGGCCTTACAGGCCGCCGATGCTGCCTCACGGCAGGGGATAAGGAATCTCCACTGGAGATTCCTTCAGCGGCGGCCCTGCGGGCCGCTGCTGCTGCCTGCGGGCAGGGGCCCCTCCCGGGGGGCCAAGGAGAGATGGGGAGCGTCAAGCGCTC
>CANQGC010000102.1 GCA_947600345.1 uncultured Clostridia bacterium | reverse complement strand
GGCTTCCACCCCTTCAGCGACGCCGAGGGCTACGAGGCCTTCGACCTGGAGTACGACTACGACGTGCGCGAGGCGCTGGACGCCTACTGGGCGGGAGCGCGCCCGCTGCACGAGTGGATCGAGCTGCTGAACCGCCAGGAGGCGAGCTATCCCTACAACTATATCAAGATGCGCTGCCTGGAGAACCACGACCAGCCGCGCATCGCCTCCCGCATCTTCGACGTCCGGGCGCTGCGCAACTGGCACGCCTTCCTGTTCTTCCAGAAGGGAACGACGCTGCTCTACGCGGGCGAGGAGCGCTGCGACGCCAACCAGCCCAGTCTGTTCGAGAAGGATCCTGTGCGCTGGGACGGCCCGGACATCAGCGCGGAGCTGGCCAAGCTGGCGGCGATCAAGAAGCGCGAATTTCCGGCGGACGGCTGGTTCCGCGCCGAGGCGGACGACGCGCAGCACGCCGTGCTGGCGAAGTTCGTCGGCCCGAAGTCCGAGCTGCTCGGCTTGTTCAGCCTCCGGGGCGAGCCCGCGCGGATGAAGGCGGAGCTGCCGGACGGGGCCTATCTGAATCTGCTGGATGAAAAGAATATCGAAGTCCGGAATGGAGTGATATCCACGGAGGGCGAACCGTTGCTCATGCGGGTTCGCTGAGAAGGAGACGAAGGGGACCGCCGCAAGGCGGTCCCCTTGCATGATGTTCCATCGCATAATTTCATCCAAACTGCGCAAATTGAAGCCGAGGAATTCGGCGCGAGGAGGCGGTGCGGGTGGACGTTTTCCGATTGCGAGCGGGAGGACGCCGGGGCGGCGCGCTCCCGGCGAAGCACCTCTCGGGGGATGCGCGCCTGTACCGCCTGTTGAAGGAGCTCTTCGATTGGTTCGCCGCGCTCGCCATCGGCCTGGCCGCGCTGCCGCCGGTGCTGGTTCTGATGCTGCTGATCGCGCTCCGGGATCCCGGCTGCCCGCTGTTCTTCCAGGCGCGCGTGGGAAGGAGCGACCAGGCGATCCGCATCGCCAAGCTGCGCACGATGCGCCTGCACAGCGATGAGCTCTCCCGCTCCCTGACGCCGGAGCAGGCTTCGGAGTACCGGCGGGAGTACAAGCTCGCCGACGATCCCAGGTTGATCGGCTACCGCCTGGGCGGGGACAACGAGCGCTGCCTCGGCGCGGTGCTTCGCCGCTATGCCCTGGATGAGCTGCCCCAGCTGCTGTACAACGTCTTCCTCCGGCGGGACATGTCCCTCGTGGGCCCCCGGCCGGTGCTGCGCGAGGAGCTGGAGCGGTACTATTCGCCGGAGGAGCGGCGGTTGCTGCTCAGCTTCAAGCCGGGGCTGACCAGCTTCTGGAAGGCCTTTGCGCCCGGGAGCGCCACCTACGAAAACGGCGGGCGCCAGCGGATGGAGCTGTACTACGCGGCGCACCGCGGCGCCCGACTGGATTGGAGGATCCTCTGCCGGACGCTGCGCTCGCTGTGCTCGGGAGCGGCCCTGTGAAGATTCGCATCGTCGTGGCGGCGCACAGGCCGTGCCGCTTGCCCGGGGGCGAAATCTACGTTCCCATGCAGGTGGGTGCGGCGCTGCATCCGGATCTGGGCCTGGCGCGCGACGACGCCGGGGACAACATCTCCGAGCGCAATCCCGGCTTCTGCGAGCTGACCGGCCTGTACTGGATGTGGCGGAACGCGGACTTTGATGCGCTGGGGCTGGCGCACTACCGCAGGCTCTTCGTGCGCAGAGGCCTCGGGAGCAAGTGGTCGCGGTTGCTGGAGCGGCGGGATGTCGAGCGGCTCCTGGCGGGCGCGGACGCGCTGCTGCCGCGGAAGCGCCGCTACTGGATTGAGACGAACTACAGCCAGTACGCCCACGCCCACCACGCCGCCGACCTGGACCGGACGCGGCAAATTATCGCCCTGCGCTGCCCGGAGTACCTGGCCGCGTTCGACGCGGTGATGCGCAGGCGAAGCGGACATCGCTTCAACATGTTCATCATGCGCGGAGAGCTGGCGCGGCGCTACTGCGCGTGGCTGTTCCCGATCCTGTTTGAGCTGGAGTGGAAGCTGGATGTCTCGGCATACTCGGAGCGGGACCGGCGCGCGTTCGGGGCCGTCGCCGAGCGGCTGCTGGATGTCTGGCTGGAGGTGCAGCGCCCGCGCTGCAAGGATATCCCCTACGCCTTCATGGGGCGGCAGAACTGGCCGCGCAAGCTCTGGGACTTCTGCGCGCGCAAGCTGCGCGGGAGGGACGGCGCGTGAGGCTCTCCACGGTGGACGCCTTCAAGCGCCTGAAGCCGGGGGCGGGCGGATACCATCGCCTCGAGGGGGAGCGCCTGAGAAGGCTCCAGGCGTGCCTGCTGGAGATGGCCGGGGATGTGATCGCGGTCTGCGAGCGGGAGGGCATTGCCTACCAGCTGGGCGGGGGTTCCGCGCTGGGCGCGGTGCGGCACGGGGGCTTCATCCCCTGGGACGACGACATCGACATCAACCTGCCCGGGGACGACTATGCGCGCTTTCGCGAAAGCTTCCTCCGGGCGCACGGGGATCGTTATGCCGTCCTCGATGCGGACACCCCGGGCTACTGCAAGCCCATCGCGCGGATCGGCTTGAAGGGCAGCGCATACCGGGACTACGACGCGGGCGGCGGGGGCTGCATCTTCATCGACATCATCCGCATGGAGAACCTGCCGGACAGCCGGATCCTGCGCCTGCTGCACGGCATACTGTGCACGGGCGCGGGCTTCCTGCTCTCCTGCCGGACCTTCTTCGAGTACCGCCGGGAGCGGATGCGCATCGCCCGGGGAAATCCCGAACTGGCGAGTGCGTTCCGGTTCAAGATCGCGATCGGCGCGCTGCTGCGCTTGCTTCCGCTGGGGTTCTGGATGCGGCTTGTCTGGCGGTGCTACGCGCTGTGTCGGAACGGGAACTCGGTCTACGTGGGCTTTCCGGCGGGCAGGCGGCACTACTTCGGCGAGATCTATCGCCGGGAGGATGTGGCGAACACGGTCCGGATGCCGTTCGAGGGGCATTTGTGGTGCGTGGCGAGGGATTGGGATGGGTATCTGCGCAGGCTGTATGGGCCGGACTATATGGTTTTGCCGCCCGAGGGGGAGCGAGAGCATCACTACTATCGGGAGCTGCGGTTTCCGGGGGAAGGGTGAAGGGCGTTTGTGCTGAAGCTTTTGATATTGTGAAGGGGAGGTTCTGCGGGGCGTGCGGTTGCTCTTTTGGCTTGGAAAGCGGCGCTTTCCAAGCCAAAACTCGCTTCGGCGGCCCGCGGATTGGAGACGGCGGAATGTTGGTTCGGCTTACCGGGGTTTGGAATGGATACCGCGGGCCGCTGGGGTTACGGAAGTTACGCTGGGCTCCGCCCAGACCCGCTCGGGCGCTGCCCGAGACCTGCCAAGGAACCTGAGGTTCCTTGGATTCTCCCTTTTGCTGTCGCCTGCTTACAGACGGACTTGGGCCCCGCAGATGGGGCCCAAGTCCTGCTTTACATTTCGATTGTCTCCTCCTGGGCGGCGGGGGGCTCGGTTTCCTCCAGCACCGCGGGCTGCATCAGAACCGCCACCAGCCAGAAGGCTGCGATGCAGAACAGCGCCAGCGCCGCCGTCAGCACCGCGCGCAGTATGCGCCCGGGCAGGCGGCTCGGCCGGGTGATCGTGGCGGCGTCCGCCTGGAAGCTGCGGAACACGCTGCCCATCTCCGGGGCCAGAGGGCTCGGGCGGTTCATGCTGTTGCGCACCGCCTGGGCCATCATCGAATCCGCCCGCCTGCGGTCCGAGGCGCTGAGCTTGCGCCGGGTGCGCGCCTCGAAGCGCCGCAGCATCGCCTGCACGCGGGAGGTATCGTTGCCGGTGAGCTTTGCGATGCGCCTCGGGGACAGGCCGCAACCGTGGCGCAGCGCCAGAAAGCGCCGCAGGTCCAGCGGCTCCTGGGCGACCTGCTTGAGCAGGGGATCGGATTCATCCTCCGGAGCGTTCAGGCCGTCCCAGTCGAACTCCGCCTCCTCCGTGTCCGCCAGCCGCAGCGCCGCGTGCATCGCCGAACTGCGCAGGCCCTCGCGAAAGCCGTGGCGGCTGGCGGAGGCGTCGCCCGCGGCCCAGCAATCCAGCATGGCGTACTGCAGGCAGTACTCCGCCTGCTCGCAGTTGCCGGTGATGGCGTGGGCCAGGTTGAACAGCTGATAGTAAATCGGACGCACCCGGCTGAAGTAGAGCTGAAAGTCGTCCTGTTCGCTGCGGGCCATGTCAGTTGTCCTCGCCGAGCTGGGCGATGCGGTCGTTCAGCGGGCGCACCCGCTCGTAGATGTCGCGATAGATCGGGTAGATTTCGGCGTAGGCCTTCTGCCAGGCAGGATTCACCGGATGCGTCGAGCGGGCCTTGACGGTGCGCGTGGCGTCCTCGAAGCTGGAGAAGATGCCCGCGCCCACGCCCGCGACGAACGCCGCGCCCAGCGAGGTGCACTCGCCCGGGGCCTTGTGCACCTTGGTCGACAGCCCAAATACCGCCGAGAGGATGTCTGGCCAGAGCCCGCTCCTGGCGCCGCCGCCGGTGAGCATCATCGAGGTGATGGGCTCGCCGTACTGCTCGAGGACCTCGGCGCAGCTGTTGAGCGCGAAGGCCACGCCCTCGTAGATGGCGCGGGCGATGTGGCGCTGGTCGTGGTAGAGGCTGAAGCCCATCAGCACGCCGCGGGTGTTCGGATCCCAGTAGGGTGAGCGGGAGCCCATCAGCGTGGGCAGGAAGAGCACGCCCTCCGCGCCGGGCTGGATTTGGCGCGCCATGTTCTCCATGCGGGAGATGTCGATCGGCGCCTCCTGGCTTCCCATCAGGTTCTTGAGCGCCCAGTCGAAGGCGGCGGCGCTGGTCTGCACCGTGCCGATCACGTGGTAGGACTTGCCGTCGCAGTCCAGGAAGTTGAAGGTGCGCTCCTCGGGGTCGAACACCGGATGATCCAACAGCTGCGATACCCAGCCGCTGGAGCCGATGTAGGCGTAGGCGCTGCCGGGATCGGAGAGTCCCGCGCCCCTCGCCGTGGAGCAGCCGTCGCCGCAGCCGATGGCCACGGGCGTCCCGGTGATGAGCCCGGTGCGGTAGTAGATGGCCCGGGTGGTCTTGCCGCGAATGTCTGTGCCGGGCAACATGCGGGGCATGTGCGCCACGTCCAGCTCCAGACTGCGCAGCAGCTCCTCCGACCAGCTCCACTTGGTGATGTCCATCGCCGCCGTCAGCGAGGCGTCCGAATAGTCGGTGAAGCCCAGGCGGTCGGTCAGGCGGTAGTAGAGGTAGTCCTTCAGATTCAGGAACCACTTCGTCCTGGCGTAGACGTCCGGCAGGTTCTGCTTGAACCAGAGCATCTTCGGCAGCGTGTAGTGGGTGTCCGGGCGGTTGCCGGTGAGCCGATAGAAGTCGTGGGGGTCGATCACCTTGCAGATCTGCTGGACCTGCGCCTCGGTGCGGCTGTCGGAATGGATGATGTTCGGGTGCAGCACCTTGCCCTCGGCGCTGACCGGAATGCAGCCGTTCATCGTGCCGTCCAGGCCTACGCAGGCGATGCGCTGGGGGCTGACCTGCTGCAGGATCTCCTTGATGCCGTCCAGAACGGCGTCCACCATCATATCCGGATCCTGCTCGGCCCAGTTCGGGCGGGGATAGAGGGTGGGGTAATCCCGGCGGACGGAGAACAGCGCTTCGCCCTTGGCGTCGATCAGCGAAACCTTGCAGCCGGTGGTGCCTGCATCGCAGGTCAGAATCAGATCTCTTTCCATGGTCGCACTCCTTTACTTGTCCGAGCCCTGGCGATTGCGCACCTCTCCCGTGGCGGCGCCGACCAGGGCGATAAAGCCGCACAGGAACACCGGCCCCACCGAGGGCGGATATCCCCAGACCAACAGATTGCCCAGCAGCTCCATCAGCGGCGGCGCGAGCCAGGCGAGGTAGTTGTTCAGCCCGCGGCGCACGGCGATGTAGGCCGACGCGGCGCCGCCCAGCGGCATGAACAACCAGAGGAAGGCGCCGTGAACGAAACCGCCGAGCCACAGCGCCAGTGCCGTCAGCACGCCCAGTGCCAGCGCCGCGACCGCCTGCAAAAGCCAGACCAGCGGCCAGCGCCGACTGCGGCGAACGTCGCCCCTTCGCTTCGACATAAGCACACTCCCCCTAATCATATTATAGCATTATTTCATGCATACTGACAATAAGCAACATGAAAAATTCCCACGAAATAATTCTAATGGACGTAATGTGACGCCGGCGGTGCATGTTTAATTTTTTAGAAAAGGGTAAACTGAGACTAAGGAGGTTCAATAGAACCTGCCGGCCTTGCCGAACGCAGCCGTGGTGGCGCGAAGCGCCGAAAACGGGCGCAGGAAGGAAAGGGATAACATGCTCTACGAGGACCTGGGCAAGCGCGTCAAGCAACAGCGCAAATTAGCGCAAATGACGCAAGAAAAGCTCGCCGAGAAGGCAGGGATCAGCTTCGCGTTTGTGGGACATATCGAGCGTGGAACGCGCAAGGCGAGCCTGGAGACGCTGGTAAAGCTCGCCAACGCGCTGAAGGTTTCGCCGGACACGCTCCTGCAGGATTCGCTCAACGACGATTTGCTGGGCAGCGGCGTGGAGATGTCGGAGAAGCACCGCAGGCTGCTGCGCGAGATCTCCGAGCGCATACTGGAGTACGAGACGGACGAAAACTGAATGCAAGCATAGAAGGTCAATGCATAAATGCGCGGCAGAGAGCCACGCATTTTGCATAATAATTCGCCGATATGGGATTATCCTGCATAAAGCATGCGATTGCGGATGCATCCGGCGGCCCCGCCGGCCGCGGCCTACCTGAAGTAGTCCGCGGCGCCGCGGAACATGCCGGTATCCCAGCGGAAGCGCGCGTTCTTGTAGAGGTAGGGGCCCGTGCGCTCGCTGTGGGACATGCGGCCGAACACCCGGCCGTCCGGGGAGGTGATGCCCTCGATGGCGTCCACCGAGCCGTTCGGGTTGCAGAGGATGTCCATCGTGGGTTTGCCCTCGATGTCCACGTACTGCGTGGCAATCTGGCCGTTGCGCTCCATCTCCGCCAATACCTCCGAACTCGCCGTGAAGCGGCCCTCGCCGTGGGAGACCGGCGCGGTGAACACGTCGCCGACATCGGTGTACATCAGCCAGGGGCTCCTGTTGGAGCAGACGCGGGTGTGCACCAGGCGGCTCTGGTGGCGGCCGATGTGGTTGAAGGTCAGCGTCGGGGCGCTCGCGTCCGGCTCGCGGATCTCGCCGTAGGGCACCAGGCCCAGCTTCACCAACGCCTGGAAGCCGTTGCAGATGCCGCCGATCAGGCCGTCGCGCGCCTGCAGAAGCTTCGCCACCTCGTCCGAAACCACGCCGTTGCGGAAGAAGGCCGTGATGAACTTGCCGGAGCCGTCGGGCTCGTCGCCGCCGGAGAAGCCGCCGGGGATGAATATGATCTGCGAATTGGCGATGCGCCGGGCGAACTCCGCCGCCGACTCGGCCACGTCCTTCGCGGACAGGTTGCGCACCACCAGCACGTCCGCCTCCGCGCCCGCCGCCTGGAAGGCCTTCAGCGTATCGTACTCGCAGTTCGTGCCGGGGAACACCGGGATCAGCACGCGGGGCCTGGCGATGTGCAGGCCGGAAGTCTCGTGCTTCTCGCAGAAGAAGTTGTAGGTCTTGGGCGCGGGGTAGTCGCGCTCCACGGTGGCCGGGAATACGCCGTTCAGCTTGCCCTCGTAGGCGGCCTCGATCGCCGCCATATCGGCCCTGCTGCCGTTCACCGTCAGCGCGTACTCCGCCACGGTTTCGCCGATCCTGTCCTCGCCCTCACCGCGGGAGTACTCCACCAGGAAGCCGCCCACCGCCGGTGCGAAGAGGTCGATGTCCGCGTCGATCGCCGCGCCCACGCGGTTGCCCAGGCTCATCTTGAACAGTGCCTCCGCCGCGCCGCCGAGGCCCAGCGCCCAGGCGGACACGATCACGCCGGAGTCGATGGCCGCCGTCACGCGGTCGAAGACAGCGCGCAGCGAGGAGGCCTCGGGCAGGCCGTTCGCTCTGCGCTCGGGCAGGATCAGGCCGATGGCGTGGCCCGGAAGCTTGAACTCGTTGGAGATGATGGCCCTCGGATCGCATACCTGCACGGCGAAGGAGGTCAGCGTCGGCGGCACGTGCATCCTTTCGAAGGAGCCGGACATGCTGTCCTTACCGCCGATGGCCGCGACTTCGAGATCGAGCTGCGCCTCCAGCGCGCCCAGCAGCGCCGACAGCGGGTGGCCCCACTTCTCGGCCTCGCCGGTCATGCGCTCGAAGTACTCCTGGAAGGTCAGGTGCGCGCCGCGCCAGCCCGCGCCGCAGGCCACGAGCTTCGCCATGGATTCGACGACGGCCAAATACGCGCCGCGGTAGGGCCCGTGTTCTCCGAGCTTCGGATGGAAGCCGTAGCTCATGACGCTGGCCGTATCCGCGTTGGCATCGGGCAGCGGGATCAGCGAGGCCATCGCCTGCGCCGGGGTCTTCTGGTACAGTCCGCCGAAGGGCATCAAGAGGGACGCCGCGCCGTTGGTGGAGTCGAAGCGCTCCGCCAGCCCGCGCCGGGAGCAGAAGTCCAGGCTGCCCGCCATCTCGACGATGCGCTCGGCGAAGGGCTTGTCGTTCGCCTCGGGCTCGTAGCTGTGCTGGGGCTCGACCACCGCGTCGGCGAACTTCGGCGCGCCGTTGGAGTTCAGGAACTCGCGGCTCATGTCCACGATGACCCTGCCGTTCCACTCCATGACCATGCGGGGCGATTCCGTGACCACCGCCACGGGCGTGGACTCCAGGTTCTCCTCGTTCGCCAGCGCGCGGAAGGCGTCCACGTCCTCGGGCGCGAGCACCACGGCCATGCGCTCCTGGGACTCGGCGATGGCCAACTCGGTGCCGTCCAGGCCCTCGTACTTGCGGGGCACGGCGTTCAGATTGATCTTCAGGCCGTCGGCCAGCTCGCCGATGGCGACCGACACGCCGCCCGCGCCGAAGTCGTTGCACCTCTTGATGCGCTTCGACGCCTCAGGGTTGCGGAACAAACGTTGAAGCTTGCGCTCCTCGGGGGCGTTGCCCTTCTGCACCTCCGCGCCGCACTGGGTGATGGAGGCCACGGTGTGGGACTTGGACGAGCCAGTCGCGCCGCCCATGCCGTCGCGGCCGGTGCGGCCGCCCAGCAGGATCACCACGTCGCCGGGGGCGGGAACCTCGCGGCGCA
>CANQGC010000101.1 GCA_947600345.1 uncultured Clostridia bacterium | reverse complement strand
AAGGCGCAGTGCTTTTCCAGCGTCTCGCGCAGCGTCCAGAGCTTCAGGAAGTCCTTGTCCTCCTCGGCGATGTGCAGCGTGATGCGGGTGCCGCGCTCGGCCTTGTCGCACTCGGAGAGCTCGTACTCCATGCCGTCCTCGCTGGTCCAGCGCACGGCGGGCTCGTTTTCGAGGTAGCTCTTGGTCTCGATCTCCACCTTGTCGCTGACCATGAAGCAGCTGTAGAAGCCCAGGCCGAAGTGGCCGATGATGCCGCTCTCCTCGTCGGACTTCACGTTGGCGTACTTCTGGACGAAGTCGGTGGCGCCGGAGAAGGCAACCTGGGCGATGTACTTGATGACCTCGTCGCCGGTCATGCCGATGCCGTTGTCGATGAACTGGATCGTACCGGCCTCGGGGTCAGTGATGACGTCGATGCGGTAGTCGCCCTCCGCCTGGGCTTCGCCGCTGTTGACCAGGCGCTTCATCTTGCTGATGGCGTCGCAGCCGTTGGACACGAGCTCGCGGGCGAAGATATCTTTATCGGAATACAGCCACTGCTTGATGACGGGCATGATGTTTTCCGCGTTAATTGAAACTGTTCCCTTTCCGTACATGAAAGGATCACCTCCAAAATCATTTCTGAGCCTATTGTATCACCGCGCGACCAAAAGTCAATAGAAAATTAGCACTCAATCATGCTGAGTGCTAACATTTTTCGAAGAATTTACATTGGAAGCGTGCGCGCTAGGCGCTCCTTCGGTTTCTGGACATCCAGAGGATGCAGCCAAGGAAAAGCGCCACGCTGATCCACTGCGACACCGAGAGGAATGCGAAGAAGCCGCGAATCTCGTCGCCGCGCAGGAATTCCAGCAGAAAGCGAATGATGGCGTAGGACATCAGGTAGCGGGGAAGGATGGTCGCGCGCCGGTCGCTTTGATCGGCCCAGCGGAGCAGGAGCAGGAAGAGGCAAAGGTTGAGACCGGCCTCGATCAGCTGGGTGGGAATCACCGCCTCATCGATCCCGGCCGCCGGAAAGTGCACGCCGAGCGGGCCGTCGGTGGCGCGGCCGTAGCAGCAACCGGCGAAGAAGCAGCCGAGCCGCCCGAATGCGTGCCCCAGCGGCACGCAGGGCACGACCGCTGCGCAGTACTGGCGCAGGCTGACTCCGGTGATGCGCCCTCCCAGCAGCGCGCCCAGCAGTCCGCCGATGAGGCCGCCATAGAACACGAAACCGCTGTTCGCCAGCGCCGTAAAATCGCCCCGCGCCAATTCGCGGAGCACTTCCCTCGGATCGCAGGAGACGAGCAGGTACAGAAGCTTTGCGCCGCCGATGCCGCAGCCCACGATGCACGCGATGATGGCGAGCAGCGAATTGACGTCGCCGCCCTCCGCGCGGGCCCGCCAGAGGGCGAGGCCGGAGGAGAGCAGCAGGCCGGTCGCCATGCAGAGGCCGTACATGGGGATCACTTTGCCGAAGAGATGAATGTATGGCAGCATAATGCTTTCTCCCAAAAGAAAACTCCCCGCCGGGACGCGCGGCACTGCGTGTGATCAGAGCCGGGCGAGGGGCGGGGATGGTCGTGTGCGTCAGCTCAGGGAGCCGGCAGCGCCGGACAGAGCCGCGCAGGCGCCCGCGCAGGCGACGTAGATGATGATGCAGACGATGAAGCCAATGATCGAGCAAACCAGACCGGCGGTGGCGATGCCCTTCGATTCGGGCTTCTTACGTCCCAGAGCGCCGAGGATGATGCCGATCACGCCGACGATTGCACCGACCCACTGCAGGCCAGCGAGGAAGAAACCGCACAACAGTGCTATGATACCAAGAACTAGTGATGCAACTCCCATATTACCCCTCCGTTGTATAATATTGTTGATTGTTTGCGAACAACCGTTAATAATATACAATAGATATAAGGTATGTTCAATCAAAAATGAAGAAACGTATAATGAAATTTATGTAAATATATGGATGTATAAACGGAATGTTATAATATGAAGTTTCGAGATTCATGCGCTGATTGCACATGGCGCTTATAATTCTCAGGAAGCCGCAAACCTTTACGATTTCTGAATACTTTTTTGTTAAAATACACCCTATTGACAAACCAGGCGGGCGGTGTCGCGCCGCGCGGCGCTTTGCCTGGAGAAACAGGGGGGAGCATGGAACGATGAAACACACAATCGACGGCAAGAGGCTGACGCGTATCTGGTGGGCAAGATCGATTCCTCGAACGCGCCGGAGGTCGAGCGGGAGCTGTTCGCGCTCATCGAGGCGCATCCCGGTTCGGAGGTGGTGCTGGACGCGGACGGCCTCGCCTACACATCGAGCGCCGGGCTGCGCGCCCTGCTGCGCGTGCAGAGGCGCCCGGGCCCGGGTGGGCCTGGCCGCCGCGGGGCAGATTCGCTACGCGCAGGTTCGGGCGCTGGCGCGGAAGGTGCGCGGCCAGGAGGTTGAATCCGAACTGCTCGCGGCGCTGCTGCGCGAAAGGGCCCTGCCCTACATGGACGACATACTCTGGCTGATGGACCGGATCGACTGGTGAGCGGCGCATAGCCGTTCGTGGAAAGGGGCAGTTTACATGATAAAGCGTTTTCTCTCGATCATCCTGGCGCTGGCGCTTGTGCTGACGCTCGCGGCGTCGGCGGAGCAGGAGGTCTCGATCGAGAAGCAGGCGATCGCGCTGGACGGCGTGGTGAACGCCCGGCAGCTGGGCGGCTACGTGGGCGCGGACGGGCGCAGGATCAGGGACGGTGTGCTGCTGCGCAGCGCGAACCTGAGCACGCTCACCGAGGAGGGCGTGCGCGTGCTGCAGGAGCAGTATCACCTGGCGAACATATTCGACTTCCACATGGAGAGCGAGCGGGATGCGGCCCCCGACGTGGAGGTTCCGGGCGCGGAGAACCACTGGCTGCCGCCCTTCGATACCAGCATGTACGACGGGGAGACCCGCGCCTCGCTGGGGGCGCTTGTGAAGGCCGGCGCCGGTGATACCGAGCGGCTGATCGCCACCGCGAAGGCGCAGATAGTCCGCCAGATGTATTCGACGATCCTGCTCTCCGAAATCGCGCGTGACGCCTACGGCCGGTTCTTCCGGTTGCTGCTGGCCCAGGAGCCGGGCACGGCGGCGCTCTGGCACTGCTCTCAGGGGCAAGGATCGCGCCGGGCTGGCCTCCGCGCTGGTGCTCTACGCGCTGGGCGTGGACGAGGCGACCATCGAGGCGGACTATCTGCTCTCCAACGCCGCCTACGCGAAGCAGGGTGAGCGGATGAAGGCGCTCGTCGAGGAGTACGGCCTGGACGAGGCCGCCACGAAGGACCTGTTGGCCATCGCCATGGTGCAGCTGGACTACTTCCGCCTGGCCATCGACTCCATGAAGCAGGAGTACGGCTCGGTAGACGGCTACCTGCGCGACGGCCTGGGTCTGTCCGACGAGGACCTCCAGGCGCTTCGAGACAAGTTCCTTCAGTAGCAGGCAGGCAGGCGGGGCCTGCAGCCGGCTGCTGCCGCGCTGGGGCGACGGACATGGGGCCCGTAGATTATGGGCCCCATGTCCTGCGTTGCGTTTTTGTTAGGAGCAAAGTACGAAGCACGACCTCTGGCCCCATAGATCTGAGGGCCAGAGGTCTTCGTTTGTTTTGGGGCGGAGAGTGGCGGGTTCGCTTTGGAGTTGAGGACGTTGGCTTTGATTGCAACTAACAGTTGCTTGCAATAGGTAGTTGAATGTGCTAAACTCAAATCGTCGGAAGGAACCGGCGGAAGGAGGGATCGTCGTGATCGACAACCGGGAGGCCGGGCGCAGGATCGCGCTGCTGCGGCAGCGGGTTGGGCTGACCCAATCCCAGCTGGCCGCGATGATGAACGTTTCCCACCAGGCGGTGAGCAAGTGGGAGGGCGGACAGGCCCTGCCCGACATTCAGACGCTGATGAAGCTGACGCGCTTCTTTGGCATGACGGTGGAGCAGCTGATCGGGGAGGATTGCCCGGAGGCGGCGGAGCCGGAGGAAGCCAGGGGCGCGGAGGTGGAGCATCCCGACGAGGAGGTTCAGCCGCGGGAGGCCGCGGCGGCGGAGGTGAATCAAATGAACATACAGCAGCTTTTGCAGATGGCGCCCTACATGACGAAGGAGGCGGTCGCGGAGATCGCGCTTGGGATGGAGGGCGAGTTGAGCGCGAACCAGATCGCCCGGCTGGCGCCCTACATGACGCCGGAGAGCGTGGAGGCGCTGGTGGAGAAGCATCACCCGGAGTTCACCTGGGACAGCCTGCGCAGACTCGCGCCCCATATGCGCCGGGAGACGGTGGACGAGCTGGCCCGGGCCATCGCCAGCGGCAGGCAGACGGTGAAGCCCACGGAGGACGCGTTCAACAAGACGATGAACGACATCGGCAGGGCCTTCGACGACCTGGGCAAGGGCGTGGACAAGGCCGTGCGCAGGGCGCTGCGCTTCGGCGAGAGCGTGTTCAGCGAGGTGAGCACGGCCTTCGGCGAGATGGCGAATGACGCCCAGGACGCGAAGGTTCGCTCCGACCGCGCCGTGGCGCTGCGCCGCCGGGCGTTCGAAAGGGCGCTGGAGGACGGCCGCTGGGACTGGCTGGGCGAGCACGCGGGCGAGCTGGCGGACGAGGATGAATTGAAGCGCGCGATTGCCGCCCGGGCCCGGGAGCTCGGCATGGACGATTGGATCGCCGAGCACATGCCCGGCTGCGCCGATGAGTGCGCGGTGGAGAGCGCCATCCGCGAGGGCCGGTGGGACTGGTTGGGCGAAAACCTGTGGCGGATGGGGCCGGAGGCCCAGCGCAAAATCGCCCGCGCGGCGCTGGAGGGCGAGAACTGGCCCTGGCTGGAGGCCCACGCGGAGACGGTGGACTTCGGCGCGGAGGCGGAAGCCTTCGTGCGCGCGCTCTGGCAGAAGGGGCAGAAGCGCCTGGCCGCCGCCGTCGCCCACGGCAGGCTCGCGGCGGAGCAGTGCGACGCGCTGCTTCGGGACGCGGAGCAGGCGGACGACTTGGAGATGGCGGATCTGCTCTGGGATCTCGCGAGCCCGGCCTGCGCCCGGGAGCGGCTGATGGTGATGGCCGCGGCGAACGAGTGGGCGCGGGTGAAGGAGCGCATCGCCAGCGCGGATTCCGAGTGCATGGAGAAGCTCATGGAGCTCGCCGTGGAGCAGGGCAACTTCGAAGCGGTGGACTTCCTGGACGACTATCTATAGGCATGCGAGAGAGCCCCGGGCATGAATGGGCCGCATCCGGCGACGCCGGATGCGGCCCAACTATGTATGCTCAGATGTCGATGCTCGGATAGCGGTAGAGCAGCTCGCTCTGCTTGAAGCCCGCCTTCTCCATGCTGTGCAGCAGGTTCGGGACCCGGACCTGGATGTCCGCCACCGCCTCGAGGGCGCCCGCCTCGTAGAGCTCGGCGCAGGCCAGCTGGATCAGCAGCTGGGATACGCCCCGCCGCCGCCACTTTCTGGAGACCAGCAGCCAGCCGATCGTACCCGCGCCGTCCTGCCGCCAGTGGACGATCTCGCCCACCATGCCCTTGGAGGAGACGATCAGCGTCCGGCCGAAGCCCTCCTTATCGCGAAACTCCTGGAGCCAGTCGAAGCTTTGATGCTCGCTGTAGAGCTGGTTGTAGCGCTCCAGGAAGTACTTCTGCTCGATGGGATCGTCCAGCTCGTCGCGCACCAGCACGCAGCCGTAGGGCAGCTCGCCGGGGTCGGGGGCGGGCAGCTCCCGGCGCATGCGCACCAGGCCGTCGCTGTCCCGGAAGCCGAACATCGAAAGCGCCGCCATGCGCTGGGAGTCCTCGGGGGAAACCTGGGCGAAGATCCGCGCCGCCACGCCCGAGCGCGTGGCGATCTCCCGGGCCCGCGCCACGGCCGCGCCCAGCAGCGCGTCGGGAACCTCGCCGTCCGGGATGTCCATGAACACGCGCAGGGGGCGGTTGGGGAACAGCTCCTGGCAGAGCTTGTGGTAGATGGCGCAGTGGGCGATGGTCGCGCCACTGCGCTCGTCCAGCGCCTCGAAGGTGTCCTCCAAATCCAGGCCCGGCGGCGGCTCGTGCATGTGCTTCAGTAACATATCGGCCTCACTCCCATTCCACGGCCGCGGCGGGACGCCCGGTGATGTCATAGACCACGCGGTTGATGCCCGCCACCTCGCCGGTGATGCGCCGCACGGCGGCCTCCATCAGGTCGTAGGGAAGCTTGTAGGCGGGGGCCCTGCCCTCGCTGGAGCTTCCCAGCGCGCGCAGCGCGCAGACGCAGCCGGGATGCGCGCCGGGGGTTTGCAGATCGGTCAGCACGGCGAAGTGCTGGGCGATGCGCTTGCTCAGGCCCGCGCGCTCGATTTCCTCGTTGAATATGGCGTCCGCCTCCCGCAGCATCCGCAGGCGCTCCGGCGTCACCGCGCCCAGGCAGCGAATGGCGAGCCCGCAGCTTTCGAAGGAGGAGCGGGTCACCAGCTCGTCCGGCACGCCCAGCCAGCGGCCCAAGGAGCGCACGTCGTCCTTGAGCAGGAACTTCAGCGGCTCCACCCGCTTGCAGCCGTCGATCAGATTGCTCACCAGCCGGGGCCGGTGGTGCAGCACGTCCGGGTAGATGGTGCCCTCGGCCATGCACTCGAACTCGCCGGCCTTGACATACTGCTCGGCGAATATGGAGGAGAACTCCTCGCGAATCACGCGGCGCTTCTCCGAGGGTTTGGATACGCCGCTCAGCGCCTTCATGAAGCGCTCCCGGGCGTCGATCTGGATCAGGGAGAGGCCCATCTGCTCGTACAGGCAGCGGGAGACCACGTCCGCGTCGCCCTTTCGCAGGAAGCCCGTGTCGATGAACAGGCAGCTCAGCCGCGCGCCGATGGCCTTCTGCAGAAGCGCCGCCGTCACGGCGGAATCCACGCCGCCGGAGACGGGCACCAGCACGCGCATGTCGCCCACGGCCTCGCGCGCCTGCTCCAACAGCTTCGGGCCGAAGCTCTCCACGGTCCAGCCCCTCGGGCAGCCGCAGACGTTCGAGGCGAAGTTCTCCAGTATCCGGAAGCCGTCGGGGTCGTTGGATTCCACGTAGAACTGCAGGCCGTAGATGTTCTTGTCCACGCGGCCGAAGGCGGGGCAGACGCCGCCCGGGGCGCTCGCCAGCTCCTGCCAGCCCTCGGGCAGCGCCTCGTACTTGTCCAGCCGGTCGAACAGGCGGTCGGATTCGTTCAGCTCCTCGAACAGCGGGCAGGGGCGGAACTCCACGAAGGCGTTCGAATCCCGCAGCGCCGTGCCGCAGTAATCCGCGCCCACGCGCTCGGCGAGCATCCGCGCCGCGCCGCCGAAGGCCAGCACGGGCGCGCCCAGCGCCACCGGATCGAAGGGGAGGGCGCTCGCGCGCTCGCCGGGATCGGTCTCTCCGCCCGCCAGAACCACGCCCCGGGGCGCGAGCTCCAGCGCGCGCGCAAAGCCGGTGTCGCCGGGCAGTATTTCGCAATAGAAGCGCTCCGCGCGCAGGCGGCGCGCCGTATAGTAGGCGTGGTTGCCGCCGAAATCCAGAATCAGGATCATGTCGCTCATATCGTTCACGCTCCTCAGCGCTTGGGGGATCCGGCCTTGGGGGGCCTGTGATCCACGATGTCGATCTTGCGCAGGATCTCCCCCGTGATGTCGAAGCCCAGCGTGCGGGCGAGCTGCAGGCCGTACATCATCACATCGGCAAACTCCTCGGCGATCAGCGCCGATCTCTCCGGATCGTTGCCCTCCATCAGACGCACGACGTCCTCATGGTCCAGCCACTGGAAGTGCTCCAACAGCTCGCTCATCTCCACGGTCATCGCCATGGCCACGTGCTGCACATCCTGCACGCCCTCGACGCCCCAGCCCTTGCGCAGGCAGAGCTGGCGAACGTCCTCCTTGAGCTCGTCGAGGGTCGTATTGCCATCGTTCCTCATAAATTGTCCCATCTCTCCAAATAATATGTATGGAGTATACCACATAAAATTGATTTATGCAATATTCTTGTCGCAATTCTGCCGAAAAAACCGCAAATTCGGGGGCTACAAATAGAATTAACCTTATTGCTGTATAATAGAAAGCAAGTTATAAATCGGAAATGCGCGCTCAAGCGTCGCTTTGAAGCGCAGGAGAGGTAGATATGGCGAAGACCTATTCGGCGAACGACATCACCGTGCTCGAGGGGCTGGACGCGGTGCGCATGCGTCCCGGCATGTACATCGGCTCCACCGGCAGCCGGGGACTGCACCATCTGATCTGGGAGATCGTGGACAACGCCATCGACGAGGCGTCCAACGGCTACGCCAGCGAGATCACCGTCACGCTCAAGCGGGACGGCTCCTGCGAGGTCACGGACAACGGCCGTGGCATACCGGTGGACATTCACCCGCAGCTGGGCGTGAGCGCCGTGGAGGTGGTCTACACCCAGCTCCACGCCGGCGGCAAGTTCTCGGACAAGAACTACGCCTACTCCGGCGGCCTGCACGGCGTCGGCGCTTCCGTCGTAAACGCGCTCTCCGAGTGGGTGGTGGTGGACGTCTACCGCGACTACAGCCACTACCAGCAGAAGTTCGAATCGGTGCTCGACCCGAAGACCGGCAAGATCGAATCCGGCCGCCCGGTCGCGCCGCTGGCGAAGGTGGGCAATACCCGCCGCCGGGGCACGCAGGTCTGCTTCAAGCCCGACCCCCGGGTGTTCGAGACGGTGGAGTTCAACGGCGACACCGTGCGCAGGCGCGTGCGGGAGCTGGCGTATTTGAACAAGGGCGTGCGCTTCGTGTTCACCGACGAGCGCGTGAAGAACCCCGACGAGCGGGTGAAGGAGTACTGCTACGAAGGCGGGCTGGCCGACTTCCTGGGCTACCTGAACGGCGACAAGACCGTCATCACCGAGCCCATCGTGTTCGAGAAGGTGCAGGACGGAACGCTGGTGCGCGTGGCGATCCAGTACACGGACTCCTACGCCGAGTCGATCTATTCCTTCGTCAACAACGTTCCCACCGCCGAGGGCGGCACCCACGAGACCGGCTTCAAGGCGGCGCTCACCAAGGCGTTCAACGACTACGCCCGCCGCGCCGGCATCCTCAAGGAGAAGGACAACAACCTGGCCGGCGACGACTTCCGCGAGGGCATGACGGCCATCGTGTTCGCAGGGGTGAAGAATCCCCAGTTCGAGGGCCAAACCAAGGGGCGGCTCGGCAACACCGAAATTCGGCCCATCTTCGAAAACGTCTGCTACGAGCAGCTATCCATATACCTGGACGATCTGAAGAACCAGGACTTCGCGC
>CANQGC010000100.1 GCA_947600345.1 uncultured Clostridia bacterium | reverse complement strand
AACCAGCCCTCGTCCGCCGCGCCGTGCCAGTGCATCACGCCCGGCTCGACCCGCGCCACGGTTCCGGGCAGCAGCAGCTCCGGCTCCCGGCCCTCCACCTGATGGATGCCCACGCCGCCGACGGCGATCAGAATCTGCCCGCCCGCATGACTGTGCCAGTCCGTGCGGGAGCAGGGCTCGAAGGACACGTTCATCATGCTCGGGGCGTTCCAGATCTCGTCCCGCTCCACCAGCGGGAGGATGTAGGACTTGCCGGTGAACATGAAGTCCGACGCGGGATTGTAGTCGCCGATGGGCAGCGGCAGCGCCTCGCTGCCCTCCGCGGGCTCAATGGGCGCAGCTTCCTCTGACGCCTCGGCGGGTGCGGTGTCCTCCGCCGCCTCCGCGAGCGCGGCGGGCAGGATTGCCAGAGACAGCACCAGCAAAATCGCAAACAGTTTCTTCATGGATTTTCCCTCCCTGTGAGACTACGGCTGCGCGTTGAAGTCGGGATTCACGGACATGTATGCCTGCTCCGCCTGCTCGATGGGCATGTTGTAGTAGCGGGTGCCGCGATCGAGCTTGGCGATCTCGGCTATCTCGCCGTCGGTCAGCGCGAAGTCGAAGATGTCCAGATTGTCGCGGATGTGCGCCGGATTCTTCGAGCCGGGGATGATGATGTTGCCCATCTGCACGTGCCAGCGCAGCACGATCTGAGCGTTCGTCTTGCCGTACTTCTCGGCGCAATGGGCGAATATCTTCTCGTTCACGAGCGCCTTGTCGCCGTGCCCCAGCGGATACCAAGCCATCAGCACCATGCCGCGCTCGGCGAGGAATTTCTTCAGTTCGCCCTGCGGGTAGTAGGGGTGCGCCTCCACCTGCACCATCTGCGGCATGATCTCGCAGTGGTCGATCACATTCTGGAGCCGATCCTCCGGGAAGTTGGACAGGCCCAGCGAGCGCACCTTGCCCGCCTTGTACGCCTGCTCCATCGCCCGGTATCCGGCCAGGTAGTTGCCCACGGGCTGGTGCAGGATGAGCTGATCCACGTAATCGACGCCCAGGCGCGCGAGCGTGTCGTCGATGGCCTTTTCTCCGTCCTCGTACTCGGTGGGCCAGAGCTTCGTCACCAGAAAGATTTCCGAGCGCGACACGCCGCTTCTGCGGATGCCCCGCCCCACGCCGCGCTCGTTCATGTAGGCGTTGGCGGTGTCGATCAGCCGGTAGTTCGCCTTGAGCGCGTTGTACACCGCGTCCTCGGCCTCCTGCGGCTGCATCAGGAACGTGCCGATGCCCTCCACCGGCATCTTGAGCCCATTGTTCAGCGTTGCGAATTCCATAGATGATTCCTCCTTATCATAATCAGAATTGTTTCGAGTTTACAGTCCCAGACCCTCGACCCAGGCGGTGACGTCGGCTTCGTCCACGGAGGACTGGAAGCGCGCGCCCTCGAGCCATTCGCCCGTGCCCGCAGCCTCCGCCAGCAGCTTGCCGCTCTCGCCCAGGCCGGACGAGGACGAGGTGCAGAAGGGGATCACCGTCTTGCCCGTGAAATCGTTGGTCGCGATGAAGCCGTCCAGTACCCAGGAGGCGTTGCCCCACCAGATGGGATAGCCGATGAAAACGGTGTCGTAGTCCGCCCAGTTCTCCACGGTGCTGGCGACCAGCTCCACGGCGCGCTGGTCGGGGTTTTCGTGCTCCACGCAGACGCGGCTATTGTCGTTCGTCCAATCCAGATCCTCGTCGGTGTAGGGCTGCACGGGTTCCAGCACGAAGGTATCCGCGCCCGTCGCGGCGGCGATGTAGCCCGCGACGGCCTCGGTGTTGCCCGTGGCGGAGTAGTAGACCACCAGCGTTTTGCCCGCGCCCTCCGCGCTCGCGGAGACGAGACTGAGTGCGAAAATGATGACCAGGAGAATCGAAACTGCCTTTTTCATGGGGAAACCTCCTTGTGGTTCGTTCGTGTTGTGGATTGTTTCTATATCGGAAAAGCAATGTGCTTATTCCTCACGAGCGCTTCTTTGCTGGCGGAACAGCCATCCCATGATCTCCTCGTCCCGCGCGAACAGCCCTCCGCCGCCGTGCTGGTTGGTCATGCCGCGCTCGGCAAAGTAGCTGGCGGGTTTGACGTCCAGGATGAGGAGATCGGCGATCTCGGCTTCGGTCAGCCCCTGCTGCTCGTAGAGAGATCGAAGCTCTGCATAGGCTTCCTTCGCGGGCGCGGAGCCGTAGTATTCGTCGTCCTCGCCGATGGCGAAGTACAGCGGCGTGCGGCTCTGCGCGACGGGGGCGAGGTCGCCGTCCCACTGGGAACTGACGTGCAGCGCGCCCGCGAACAGCTCCGGGCGCAACTCCAGCGCGAGGGAGAGCGTCTCGCCGCCGCCGGAATAGCCCTCGATGTAGACGCGGCTCGGGTCGATATTGTACGCCTCCATGAGGTATTCGGTCAGCGCCACGGTCTGCCGCGCGGAGGTCATGCCCCAATCGTCGAGCTGGGGCGCGGCGACAATCATGTCCGGGGCGTACTTTTGCGCCTCGAAGCCGAACTCCTCCGCGCGCAGGTTTGTGCCGACGCCCTGGAAGTACAGGCCCTCGTAGCCGGGCAGCGTGACAAAGAGTGCGAAGGGGGTGCTGGCGTCGTAGCTCTCGGGCACGTAGATGTGGTAGTGGATGTCGCCCTCCTCGGAATGGAGCACTTCGTCCATGCGGAAGCCACGGTAAGATTCCGCTGGGGATTCTGCGAGGGATGGGGTGGCGAGGAGGAGCAGGGCGAGAAGGAGGGATAGGAGTTGCTTCATGGTGTACCTCTTGTTTAGTGTTGAGCGTGGCGTGGGGTTCTGTTTGCGGCGTGGGAGGAGAGTTAGTGCGGCTGTTTCGATTGAAAAAGCTTTCGCTTTTTCAATCAAAAGGCGCCGCGCGGCCCGCGCATGGTGGCGATGGGGCGTTGGTTCGCATTGCCCAGTTTGACTTGTCGCGCGGGCCGCTGGGGTGACGCTAGGCTCCGCCCAGACCCGCCCGGGCGCTGCCCGGACCTGCCAAAGGGACGCTGTCCCTTTGGAATCTCTGCCAAGGAACCTGAGGTTCCTTGGATTCTCCCTTCTGCTGCCGCGCTTTTGGGTCAGGCGTTGGTCGCAAATACGCTTTCCAGCCAGTCGGCGTAGTCCTTGACCCAGCCGCCGTCCGAGCCGAAGCCGTGGGGCCAGCCATTCAGCACGATGCGGCTCGTCGGTACGCCCATGTCCCGGATCACCCCATACTGCTGCTCAAACTGCCGGTAGAAGGGATCCTCCGTGCCATACACATAGAATGTGGGCGGGAGATTTCCCTCGGCCAGCCATTCTGCATCCATGTTGCCCACGCTGAGCCTGCCGTAGAAGGAGTAGATCATGCCGTCCGCCGAGGCGTGGGCCGGGATCGCGTCCAGCTCGTCCGGCACGTACTCGGGGTCGAGCGCCGTGCCGTTCACGTCCTCGTCGTAGTGCATCAGAAACTCGCCCGCCTGGATGCCGCCCGCCGAGAAGCCCATCACGGCGATGTCGTCGGGGGCGATGCCGTAGATCTCCGCGTTCTTGCGGATGAAGCGCACCGCCCGCGCCACGTCCAGCGCGCCCTCTTCCTGATTGTAGGGGTGGAGGCGGTAGTCCACCACGAAGGTGCGAAAGCCGTACTCCCGCAGCGCGGCGGCGGTCGTCAGCGCATCGGTGAAGTTGCCCCGGAACTGGTAGGCTCCGCCCGCCATCAGCACGACCGCGCCCTTGGGCTGCGTGCCCGCGCGCAGCGGGATCGCGGTCACGTAGGGCCGGAAGTCCCAGGGGTCGAAGTAGCCGGTCATGTCCGGGGTGAACTCCGTGACCGCCGGGACGTTGCCCTGTTCCCAGAGGTAGAGCGCCTGGAATTTCGTCGGGTCGGCGGGGGTGTTCAGCACCGTCTCGTCGCCCTGGGGCAGCGGCATCCGCTTGTTCATGTACTCCCGGCTCCAATCGTCGATGGTGCCGCTTCCGTAGGCGTATTCCTCGGGGAAGTCCTCGGGCGTGGCGATGGTATCCTGCGACGTCCCCTCGCGCAGCTCGTCGAAGTGCAGGATCGGCGATTCCGCGTGACACGCACTCGCGCAAAGCAGCGCCGCGACGATTGCGCAAATCAATGCTGTTTTCATAAAAAGTTCCTCATTTCTGTTGATCGACCGGAGGCCGGAATAAAGCGTAACCCTTGAGCGTCAGCGCATTGGCGTGGTAGTAGCGCTTGTCGCGGTTGAGCTGGGCGATTTGCTTCATCTCCTCGTTCGTCAGCGCGAAGTCAAAAATGGCGAAGTTCGCGCGGATGTGCGCGGGGTTCTTCGAGCCGGGAATCACGATGTTGCCCGACTGCGTGTGCCAGCGCAGTATGATCTGCGCGGGGGATTTTCCGTACTTGCCCGCGAGCTCCGCGAACAGCGGCTCCTCCAGGAGCTTCCGGTCGCCGTGCCCCAGCGGGTACCACGCCTGCAAGAAGATTCGCTCCTTTGTCAGCAGCGCCTTGAGCGCCCGCTCCTGGGAATAGGGGTGCGCCTCGGTCTGCAAAATCGCGGGCTTCACCTCGCAGATGTCGAGGATCTCCTGAAGCTGCTTCTCATTGAAGTTGGAGAGGCCGATGGCGCGCACCTTGCCCGCTCTGTACGCCCGCTCCATCATGCGGTATCCGTCCACGTACTTGCCCGATGGCTGGTGGAGCAGCAGCAGGTCGATATAGTCCGTGCCCAGCCGCTCCAGCGTCCGCTCCACCGCGTCCTCCTGGGTATAGAAGCTCGGCCAGAGCTTCGTTTCGAGGAAGATATGCTCCCGCGGCACGCCGGAGCGCTTCATCGCGCGCCCGACGGCACGCTCGTTGAGGTAGGCGTTGGCCGTGTCGAGCAGCCGGTAGCCGCACCGCAGCGCGGCGAGGCAGGAGGCCTCGGCCTCGTCCGGGGAGAGTTGAAACGTTCCGAGCCCGATCAGCGGCATACACACGCCGTTGTTCAGCCCCACGCAAGCCTGATTCATCGTCTTGCCCTCCGTTTGTCAGTATTCGAAGCCGGGTTGCAGCAGGTTCAGCAGTTCGAGGTCGTGATTGTGCACCAGCTCCGGCTGCGCGCCGAGGATCATCGTCGCTCCGTCCTCGCGGGTGTAGGGCTCCCAGGTGGGAACGCCCTCGGCGCTCGGCTCGCCCGTCCGGGCGAAGCTCGCCCAGACGCCGCTCATCTCATCCACGATGTCCGAATTGTCCGTGGCATTGGCGAAGGCGTAGGGGATCTCCGCGCCGTGGTAGCACATGGGTGCGCCGTAAGTGAAGAGGTAGCTGTACACATTCGCCCCGCCCTGGTCGGCCTTGTGCGCCGTGATGCGCAATATCGGCGTGCGGATCATCGCGTCAGTGTAGAGCGCATTGACGACCGCCTCGTTGGGATAGGCCGCCTTGAACGCCGCCAGCACCGCCTCCGCATCTTCGCCGTAGCGCTCCCGCAGGCCGGCGAGCGCGTCCTCCTCGGACATGGCCGCGTCTGCGTTCATGCCGCCCATCATCACCGTCCACTCGTTCAGGTTGGAGCCGATGAGGATGGGAATGTCGCGCCCGGCTTCGGCGAAGCCATCCTCGGTCACGGGATTCGTGGGCAGGAAGTCGCCCTCCACCACCGGCTCCCACTCGTAGGAATATCCGCCGCCGAAGGGACTGACGATCTGGTATTCCTCCGCCACCTGCTGGAGCGCCTGCGCCCCGGCGGTGTGGATGTCCTCGAAGGGGATCGTCTGGATGTCCTCGATGTTGTCCGCCGTGATGTTGAGCTGCGCCAGCGTCAGCTCGGTGATGCGCTTGCTGACCTCCGCGTCCGTGAGCACCGGGCCGACGGTGTCCGTCGCGCCGCTCTGGATGATGCCCTTGTGGAACAGTCCCGCCGCATAGGGCGTCGCCATCAGCGTCAGTATCTTCGCGCCGCCGCCGGACTGACCGAACAGCGTCACGTTCCCCGGATCGCCGCCGAAGGTTGCAATATTATCTTGAATCCACTGCAGCGCGTCGATGATGTCCCAGATGCCCGCGTTGGCGGAATCCTTGTACTTCTCGCCGTAGGCGGAGAGGTTCAGATACGCCGCCGCGCCGAGGCGGTGGTTGACCGAAACGACAACCACGTTCTCCTTCGCGGCCAGGTTGCGCCCGTCGGTCTGCGGCTCGTTGGCGGTGCCGGAGGAGAAGCCGCCGCCGTGCAGCCAGACCATCACGGGGCGCTTGCCGCCGTCGTTCAGCGCGGGCGTCCACAGGTTCAGGTTCTGGCAGTTGTTGTCCTGTCCGTCCGACGTGCCCATGAAGGACACCTGCGGGGACATCGCGCCGTAGGCGGTACACGCGCGCACGCCCTCCCAGGGCTCAACCGGCTCCGCGCGCACGAAGCGCTCCCTCGCCGCAGCGTAGGGAATGCCCAGATAGGTATAAATTCCGTCGTTCACCGCGCCGCTGATGCTGCCGCCGCTGACCTCGACGACTGTATCCACATCCGCAGGCGCTTCCGCAAATGCCATCCCCGACAGCAGCATCGCCGCCATCAATATCCAGCAGAGCCAGGTCTTTTTCATCGTTCAGTCGCCTCCTTGTTTTTCTGCCTATAATTATAAAAAAATCGAGGCTTCGTGAGAAGTCTCGATTGGTTGGGCAGTATAAACCGAAAGTTATAACTCCGCTTCGGAGGAATTGACCACCTTGCGGACGGCGTCCAGGAAGCGGGTCAGCATCGGCGAGGGGTGGATCGGGTGCAGGATGCCGAAGGGGATGGCGTGGCTCCAGGCCACGGGCAGCACCTTCATCATCGGGTGGAAGGCCGACCACTTGCCGATGACCAGCATCGCGTTCTTCTGCTGCTCGCAGTGGTTGAACACGTCCACGTCGTAGAAATCGAAATCTACGATGTGGATGGCCGGGTGGTTCCGCGTCAGGTCGTCGCGCACCTCGTCCATGTAGCGGCTCCAGCCGCGGTGAATGATCATCAGGTTTTCGCCGTATAAGTCCTCGACGCGCAGGCTGTCCTTCTCCGCCAGCGGGTGGTAGATGGACACCGCGCAGCAGATCGGCTCGCGGGACAGCTCGAAGCCCGCACACTGGCGCAGATCGAGCAGCGTCTCGTCGAAAATGCCCGAAACCACGTCGATGTGCTCGCCGAGGTTTTTGAGAATCTCCCGGGCGTTCTCGGGCGTGTTTTCGAAGGGCACGAGCTGGAAGCTGATGTCCTCGCAGTAGCGGTGAATTTGCGGCCAGAGGTCGGTGAGCAGCTGCGCGGGGGTCATGGGCGAGGTGCCGATGCGCACGACGCTGGATTCATCGCGCATGGCGGCCTTCGCGCGGGCGACGGCCTTGCGGCTGTACTCGATCAGGTACTTCGCGTCGCGGTAGAGGGATTCCCCGGCCTTCGTGAGTTGTAGACCGCGATGGGTGCGCACGAACAGCGTCACGCCCAGCTCCGCCTCCAGCGAATTGATCTGCTTGATGATGGCCGTCGGCGTGATGTACGCCTCCTCCGCCGCCCGGTTGAAGCTGCCCGCATCCGCCACGCGCAGGAAGGTTTCCAATTGAGGATTGTACAATGCGCCCACCGCCTTTCAGAAGGGAGAATCCAAGGAACCTCAGGTTCCTTGGTGAGGATTCCAAAGGGGCAACGCCCCTTTGGCAGGTCTGGGCAGCGCCCAGCGTAACCCCAAGCGGCCCGCGCAACAAACAAAGCTTCGGCAATGCGAACTATCGTCTCATCGCCTCCAAGCGCGGGCCGCTCGAAGCGAGTTTTTGATTTGGGAAGCTGTGCTTCCCAAATCAAAAGAGCAAACGCAACCTCTCACCATACGAAATCCGCACTCCCATTATACAAGGAAATGCGGATTTTTGGAAGTCATCGGTGTGAACAGACTTTGAACGTTTCAAACGAACAGATTCACAACCCACCCCGTCAATAGCGAGAACAGCATCACAAACCCGAGATAGAGTAGGAATCGCTTCATCCCCAGCACGATCTTCAGCGCGCCGAGGTTCGTGATCTTCGTCGCCGGGCCGGTGATCATGAAGGCCGAGGCGCTGCCCATGCTCATGCCGAGGGCGAGCCATTCGCGGATCAGCGGAATCGTGCCGCCGCCGCAGGCGTAGAGCGGCACGCCGATCGTCGCCGCCATCAGCACGCCGAAGCCCTCGTTGCTCTTGCCGAACAGCTCCGCGAAGCCGTCCGCCGGGACGTAGCGCTGGAACAGCGCCGACAGCAGCACGCCCAGCAGGAAGTAGCCGCCCGTCGCCTTGATGTTCCGGCCAAGGTTGAACAGGAATCGCAGCAGCAGGTTCGGATTCGTGTCGTGGCTCGCCCTCGGCTCGAAGCCCTCGAAGTTGAAGAAGGGCTTGTCCTTGTAGAAGACGTGCAGTACCAACCCCGCCACGATGCCGCAGATCGTGCAGGAGACGATGCGGATGACCAGAGCCGTCGTCCCCAGCGCCGTCGAGTACATGATGAGCTGCGGGTTCAGCAACACGCTGGACATCATGAACGCCGCCAGCCAATCGTCCCGCATTCCGTTCCGGGAGAAGGATGCGGCGATGGGGATGGTGCCGTACATGCACAGCGGCGAGGCCACGCCGAGCAGGCTCGCCGGAATCACGCCCCAGACGCCCCACTTCTTGTCCCGGATGCGGTCGAAGGCGCCGTGGATGGCATCCTTGGCGAACACCGACACCAGCGAACCCACGACCATGCCCAACACCCAGTACCCGGCGATCTGCCGGAGCTGGACTTCGAAGTAGTACCAGACGTAGACGAACTCCCGGCGGAGGACGTCAATCATCAATGCTCACCAGCTCATACGTCCGGCTGCCCAGGCCGATCTCCTCGGCGTGCTCCAATGTGTGTAGACCCATCTGCCGCTCGACGCGCTGTTGGAGTGCCTCACTGCCCTCAGCGGCGAAGCAGAGGTCGATGCTGGCCTGATCGATGGCGACGGGGTCGGTGGAGGCCAGGATGCCGATGTCGTGGATGTCCGGCGCGGCGGGATTGCCGTCACAGTCGCAGTCGATGGAGATGTTGTTCAGGACATTGATGTAGACGATGCGCGCGCCGTTGCCCATGTAGTCGGACACGGACTTGCCCGCCTCGGCCATCGACTCGGTGAACGCCGTCTGGTCGCCGCCCCAGGGGCTGGTGTGGCTCCTGCCGCCGGTGTGAATCAGGCACTTGCCCTCCTGGGAGCCGAGGCCGATGGAGATGTTCTTGATCGCGCCGCCGAAGCCCGCCATCGCGTGGCCCTTGAAGTGGGAGAGCA
>CANQGC010000099.1 GCA_947600345.1 uncultured Clostridia bacterium | reverse complement strand
GATGCTCATCAACGCGGCGTTCAACCAGGCCTTCGCCATCTGGCTGCTGCGCGGCACGTTCGTTTCGATCTCGCCGGAGATGGAGCAGGCATCGCGCATCGACGGCTGCTCGGTGATGGGCTCGCTGATTCGCGTGCTGCTGCCGATGGCCGCGCCGGGCATCGTGACCACGCTGATCTTCGTGTTCATCAACGCCTGGAACGAATATACGATCTCCACGGTGCTGATCTCCACGGCCAGCAACCGGCCGATTACCGTGGGCATCACGCAGTTCTCCTCGTTCAACATGATCGAGTGGCACAACCTGTTCGCGGCCTCGCTGCTGGCGACGATCCCGGTCGTGATCCTGTTCATGTGCATCGAGAAGCACCTGACCTCCGGCCTGACCGCCGGCGGCGTCAAGGGCTGATGGGAGAGATCCACTACTTCGCATAATAACAAGGGAGGAACCATCTTGGAGATTCGCGTTTTTGAAACGATGCAGGAGGCATCCGTCGCTGGCGCGGAGATCATCGCCGCCGCCATGCAGGGCCGGGCGCACTTCGTGCTGGGCCTTGCCACCGGCTCGACCCCGGTTCCGCTGTATCGAGAGCTTGCGCGCCGCAACGCGGCGGGCGAGCTCGACTTCTCCGGCACGCACAGCTACAACCTGGACGAATACGTGGGCCTGGACGGGTCGCACTCCCAGAGCTTCCGCTACTTCATGGACGATAACCTGTTCCACCACATCAACATCGACCCGGCCAACACCCACGTGCCCAGCGGCACCGGCGCCGACCACGCGGCCGACGCCAGGGCCTACGACGCGGCCATCGAGGCCGAGGGCGGCATCGACCTGCAGGTGCTGGGCGTGGGCAACAACGGCCACATCGGCTTCAACGAGCCCGACAGCGTATTCCACGCGCCGACGCACATCGTCGATCTCACCGACTCCACCATCGACGCCAACAGCCGCTTCTTCGAGCGCCGCGAGGACGTCCCCCGCCAGGCCATCACGCTGGGCATGGGCGGCATCATGCGGGCCAGGAAGGTGCTGCTGTTCGCCTTCGGCGCGGTCAAGGCCGACGCGGTGCGGGCAATGGTCAGGGGCGAGGTCGACCCCCGCTGCCCGGCCTCAATCCTCCAACTCCACGGCGACACCACCGTGCTGCTGGATAAGGCCGCGGCATCCAAGCTGTGAGGTGATTTCGCCATGAGCATCGAGATCGCCAACCGCTTCGCCATCGACGGCAACGCCACCTTCTGCGAGCGCTACGGCAGCGGCCACATCAACGAGACCTACCTGGCCATCACCGAGCGGGGAACGCGCTACATACTGCAAAAGATCAACCACGGCATCTTCCGGGACGTGCCCGCGCTGATGCGCAACATCGAGCGCGTCACGGACTTCCTGGCCGCGCGCGACCCCGACCCGCGCCACTCGCTCCATTTGGTTCCCGCCAAGTCCGGCGGGCGCTGGCTGCAGGACGAGTCCGGTGCATACTGGCGGATGTACGACTTCGTGACGGATAGCCTCTGCCTGGATGCCGCCGAGACGGACGCGGACTTCTACCAGTCCGCGCTGGGCTTCGGCGAGTTCCAGCGCAAGCTCGCGAGCTTCCCCGCCGCGGAGCTCACCGAGACCATCCCCCACTTCCACGACACCCCCGACCGCTACCGCCAGCTGCGCGAGGCCATCGCCCTCGACCCGCTGGGCAGGCTGTCCGGCGTCTCCAAAGAAGTGGAGTTCGCGCTGGCCCGGGAAGCCGAGGCCGGAGCGCTGATGCGGCAGCTGGCAGACGGCACGCTTCCCCTGCGCGTGACCCATAACGACACCAAGCTCAATAACGTGCTGCTGGACGAGAAGACCCGCACGGCGCTGTGCGTGATCGACCTGGACACGGTGATGCCCGGGCTGACCGCCTTCGACTTCGGCGACTCCATCCGCTTCGGCGCGGCCACCGCCGCCGAGGACGAGCGCGACCTCAGCAAGATGGAGATGTCGCTGGAGCTCTACGAGACCTACGCCCGGGGCTTCATCGGCGCCTCCGGCGGCGCATTCAGCAAGGCGGAGATCGATTCGCTGCCAACCGGCGCGAAGCTGATGACGCTGGAGTGCGGCGTGCGCTTCCTGACCGACCACCTGCTGGGCGATAGCTACTTCCGAATCCATCGCCCGAACCACAACCTCGACCGCTGCCGCACCCAGTTCAAGCTGGTGGCAGACATGGAGAAAAAGCAGGCGCGCATGCTTGCGATCGTCCGGAGCATTCAGGATTGACCGCATGGTCCATGCCGTGGCGCGACCGAGGTTTCGGAGCCGTCCCAAGGGACGGCTCCATTGCATGTAAAAGAACCCACCTCCACCGTACCCCCAGAAGGGAGAATCCAAGGAACCTCAGGTTCCTTGGCAGAGATTCTTAAGGGACAGAGTCCCTTAAGCAGGTCCGGGCAGCGCCCGCCAGGTCTGGGCGGAGCCCAGCGGGTCCGGGCAGCGCCCGGCGGGTCTGGGCGGAGCCCAGCGTCACCCTGTAATCCCAGCGGCCCGCGGTACCCATATAAACCCCCGGCAATACGCACTACCCTCCCATCGCCCCCATACCGCGGGCCGCACGAAGCGAGTTTTGGTTTGGGAAGCCTCCCGGCTTCCCAAACCAAAAGAGCAAACGAACCTTTCGCCTAAGCCGCCGTCCCCCAACGCATCGCATTTCCAAATACTGCTCGGAAGAATCCATCCTCCCCTCCATTGTGAATTTTTCGCAAACCCCTTGACACCCCCTGTTAGTTATGCTAAACTAACTCTCGGTTAGGGAAACCTGACCACAATTTCAGCGGATGAGTTAGGCAAATCTAATGGAGGGAGGCGGATCTATGATGCCCCTGGCGATGGCGGATGTGGGAGATGTGAACATCATCAAGAAGATCACCGGCCAGGACGAAGTGCGCCGGCATCTGGCGGAGCTGGGCTTTGTGGTAGGAGAGGAAGTCCGGCTGATCAGCCAGCTCGGCGGGAACCTGATACTTTCGGTGAAGGACAGCCGCGTGGCGTTGGATAAAACGATGGCCATGCGCATTATGATCTGATGGGAGGTCGGTGCGAATATGAAGACATTGCGGGACTTGAAGGTAGGCGAGAGCGCCACGGTGGTGAAGCTCCACGGCGAGGGCGCGCTGAAACGGAGGATCATGGACATGGGACTTACGAAGGGCACGGAGCTCTACGTGCGCAAGGTGGCGCCGCTGGGCGACCCGATGGAGCTGACCGTGCGCGGCTACGAGCTCTCCGTCCGCAAGGGCGACGCTGAGTTAATTGAAGTCGAATAGTACATAAGCTCTTTTTTATGGGCAGTTGTTAGGAATAGCTAACAATCAAAGTCAAGAAATAAGATTCGGAGGGACAGCTCATGGCGATTAAGATAGCGCTTGCCGGCAATCCAAACTGCGGCAAGACGACGATGTTCAACGACCTGACCGGCAGCAACCAGTACGTGGGCAACTGGCCGGGCGTGACGGTCGAGAAGAAGGAAGGCAAGCTCAAGGGCATGCCGGACGTGGTGATTCAGGACTTGCCGGGCATCTACTCGCTCTCCCCCTACACGCTGGAGGAGGTCGTGGCGCGCGGCTACCTGGTGAACGAGAAGCCGGACGCGATACTCAACATCGTGGACGCGAGCAACATCGAGCGAAACCTGTACCTGACCACCCAGCTGGCGGAGCTGGGCATCCCGATGGTGATCGCGCTGAACATGATCGACGTGGTGAAGAAGAACGGCGATAAGATCGACCTGCGCAAGCTGGGCGACGCGCTGGGCTGCGAGATCGTCGAGACCTCGGCGCTGAAGGGCAGCGGCAGCCTGGAGGTGGCGCGCAAGGCCGCCGAGGCCGCGAAGAAGGGCGTGAAGTCCGACCTGCCCCACGTGTTTGCGGGCAGCGTGGAGCACGCACTGGCACACATCGAGGACCTGATCACCCACAACGACGGCCAGGAGGCCGCGCATCACCACCACGCGGACGGCAGCGTGCATCCCGGCGGCATCGTGCCGGAGAACCTGGCGCGCTGGTACGCCATCAAGCTGTTCGAGCGCGACGAGAAGGTGCTGGCCGAGCTGAACCTTCCCCAGGGCATCAAGGACGCCATCGAGGAGACCATCGCCTCCTGCGAAAAGGAGATGGACGACGATTCCGAGTCCATCATCACGAACCAGCGCTACGCCTGGATCGGCAAGATCGTGGACACCTGCGTCAAGAAGGGCCGCAGGAAGGGCGAGCTCTCCACCTCGGACAAGATCGACCGCATCGTCACCAACCGCGTGCTGGCGCTGCCGATCTTCGTGGTCGTGATGTTCTGCGTCTACTACATCGCCGTGACGACCATCGGCACCATCGTGACGGACTTCACCAATGACACCTTCGTCGGCGCGTGGATCCAGGAGCCGGTGATGGCCTGGCTGGAGGGCATCGGCACCGCGCCGTGGCTGGTCGGGCTGATCGGCGACGGCATCATCGGCGGCGTGGGCGCCGTGCTGGGCTTCGTGCCGCAGATGCTGGTGCTGTTCTTCATGCTGGCCATATTGGAGGACGTGGGCTACATGAGCCGCATCGCCTTCATCATGGACCGCATCTTCCGCCGCTTCGGGCTGTCGGGCAAGAGCTTCATACCGATGCTGATCTCCTCCGGCTGCGGCGTGCCGGGCGTCATGGCCAGCCGCACCATCGAGCAGGACCGCGACCGCAAGATGACGATCATGACGACGACCTTCATCCCCTGCGGCGCGAAGATGCCGATCATCGCGCTGATCGCGGGCGCGCTGTTCCACAACGCGGGCTGGGTCGCGACGTCGGCCTACTTCATCGGCGTGGCGGCGGTGATCGTCTCCGGCATACTGCTCAAGAAAACCAAGGCCTTTGCGGGCGACCCGGCGCCGTTCGTCATGGAGCTTCCGGCCTACCATGCGCCCTCCTGGAAGAATGTGCTGCACAGCATGTGGGAGCGCGGCTGGAGCTTCATCAAGCGCGCGGGTACCGTGATTCTTCTCTCCTCTATACTCATCTGGCTGACCTCCAACTACGGCTGGGCGCCCGCGAAGGCCGATCTGCCCGCCGAGGATGGAGCGCCCGTGGCGGCGGAAGCCGCCGATGAAGGCAAGCTGGTGTTCGGCGCGGTGGAGAACAGCGACGAGAGCATACTGGGCCGCGTGGGCTCGGCGGTATCGCCCGTGTTCCGCCCGCTGGGCTTTGACGACTGGCGGCCGACGGTGGCGACGGTGATGGGCCTGGTGGCCAAGGAGGAGGTCGTGAACGTGTTCGGCGTGGTCTACTCCACGGACACCGACGACGAGGACACCGCGACGCTGCTGGAGGAGGGCTCCAGCGAGGACATCGAAGCCGGGCTCTCGCCCATCGCCCAGGCGTTCAACGAGACGAGCGCCGGTCACGGGCGGCTGGCGGCCTTCGCCTTCATGCTGTTCAACCTGCTCTGCGCGCCCTGCTTCGCCGCCATCGGCGCGATCAAGCGCGAGATGAATAACGGCAAGTGGACCTGGTTCGCGATCCTCTACCAGTGCGGCTTCGCCTACGCCGTGGCGCTGATCGTCTACCAGCTGGGGCTGCTGTTCAACGGCGCGGGCTTTGGAATCGGAACCGTCGCGGCCATCGTCGTGCTGGCGTTCCTCGCCTACATGCTGTTCCGGAGGAACAGGTATGACGAGAACCACCTGCGCGGCAGGGCCTGATTCGAGACCATCATTTCGGGAGGTGGCGCAATATGGCGACTTGGATTGTGGGCGGCGCCCTCGCGCTGTTGGTGGCGGCGCTGGTGTGGAAGATGATTCGCGACCGGCGCGCCGGCAGGGGTGCGTGCAGCTGCGGGGGCGACTGCTCCAGGTGCAACGCCTGCGCGCATCACGATAACTCCAAACCCTGAGGCGGATGCCTCAAAACTCCCCCATACTGTGAAACGGAGGCCCCGCGAGCTTTGCCAGGCTCGCGGGGTCGAAGGTTTACATCGGTATGATTTCTTCGTAAAAAAACAATTATTGACAAAAATGTAAAAATCTAATTGACTTCCAAGATGTTCAATGTTATACTGTAATAGAATCGTTATCGACAGGAGGTATTTCTATGAAACGTTTGGGGATTCTGCTACTTGCTCTCATGCTCCTCGCTTCTTCAATCGCACTTGCGGACACCTATACGGTAGATGAAGTGCTACCTTCAATCGCAGGCTACACCGACGAGGAACTCACGACCCTGCTTGAAGCGATCACAACGGAGCAGGGCATCAGGGATGCCGCAAGGGCGGAGGATGAGGCTGCCGCGAAAGCCGAAGAGGAGGCGACAATACTAGAAGAAGAGGATTATATAGAAAGACCGACTGTGCAACGTGGCGATAAGGGCGACGAAGCAAAGGCTGTTCAGGAAAAACTCATCGAGCTCGGTTTCCTGGCTGGCGCCGCAGACGGTGATTTCGGTGCAAAATCCGAAGCTGCTGTAAAGCTGTTCCAGAAGGCGAACGGGCTTGAGGAAACGGGCATTGCGGACAGTATGACGCAACACATCATGTATTCTGCGCGTGCAGTCACGAAGGAAGACTATGACAACATGCCCATCGCCACCGGCGACGGCTGGGAAATCACGAAGGAATACTATTACAATACAAACTGGTATAATTACTACATTTTCATTCTAAAGAACACGAGTGGCTACAACGCCGATATCAGTGTTAATGTATACTTCTACGATGCGGAAGACAATCTGGTTGGTGTGGCGAATGGCAGCAAAAGTGCCTGCGAAAACGGATACAGCACATACTGGGGATTCTCCAATGACGTTGAATTTGATCACGCTACCTATGAGATCACAATGTCAGAGGAAACATGGTACAAGGATGGGGGACAATCGAGCATTGAGCTCACTTCCAACATCGTTGGTAAAAAAGTAATCCTGTCTGCGAAGAACATCGGCAAGGAAGTCGTGCAATTCGTCGAATACAATGTGCTGTTCCTCAATGAAAAGGGTGAGGTCGTCAGCACCGGTTGGGGCTACCTGACCGATGATGATAGTGAGCTCAAGCCTGGAGCGACAGAAATGCGCGAAGAATCTTCGTCGAAGCCATTTACGGAAGTAAAAGTATACGCGCTCGGACGAATCCCTCATTAAGTCCGGCTTGAAGAAAGAATCTCCACGCTTTGCGTGGAGATTCTCAGCCTATCAAAGAAGCCACTTTGCGATCGCGCAAAGCGGCTTCAAGCATGCCAAACGGGAAAAAGCTGCGCCGCCGGCGGCCAGCGGTTTGGGGGCGACGGAATGGATGTCCACATTGACGAATCATTGGATGGATATACCGTGGGCCGCCTATCCCCCGATGCCTAGCGCAGAAATCCTGGCCTTGAATCTATGGGTCAGGATTTCGTCGCCTCAAACTTTGCTGCCATCAGGAACGCGCCGCAGGACTTCTGGCGGTCGGCCTTATGCCGCCAGAAGTCCGTCGCCCATGCGCGGCAGCAGGTGGAAGACGGCACCGCCGCCCTGGGCGCTGCCCAGACCTGCTTAAGGGACTCTGTCCCTTAAGAATCCTTGCCAAGGAACCTGAGGTTCCTTGGATTCTCCCTTCTGCTGTCGCGTGCTTGAAGACGGACCTGGGCCCCGTAGATGGGGCCCAGGTCCTGCGCTTCGTTTCTCTTGTTTCCCTTCCTTTAGTTCGCTTCGGGCGTTACCCTCAGCTTGCGCATCCGGATGTAGTAGCTGGGCAGCAGTATGCAGTCCGCACCGGTCCAGGCGAGGACTTCCGCCCAGAATACGCCCCAGTAGCCGATCAGGCCGGGCAGCAGCAGCGCGCAGCCGGTGCGCATCGCGAATTCCGCGAGGCCCGAGAGCATCGGCATCACCGTGTCGCCCATCCCCTGCAGCGCGCAGCGGTAGATGTGCAGCAGGTACAGTATCGGCAGACAGCCCGCCATCACGTGCAAGAATTCGCACGCCACGCGGATCGCGCCCTCCGTCTCCTCCGGCGTGCCGGAGATGAAGCCGCCGGTGATCGCCCTGCCGAATGCGAACATCGCCGCCGCGATCAGCGCCGCCGTGGCGATGCCGGTCAGCGCCGCAGCGTGCACGCCGCGCCAGATGCGCTCTGGCTTCCTCGCGCCCAGGTTCTGGCCCGCGTAAGTGGAGACCGCGTAGCCGTAGGAGACCGCCGCGATCTCCAGTACGCCGTAGAGCTTATTCGTCGCCGTGTAGCCCGCGATGAACACCACGCCCAGCGCGTTGACGATCCGCTGCACGATCATGCCACCCACGGCGATCAGCAGGTTTTGCGCCGCCACGGGCAGGCCCAGGCGCAGAAGCCTTGCGCAAATTTCGCCGTCCGGGCGCAGGTCCTCCCGCTTCGGCCGCGTGAAGGCCGCCTTGCTCAGCTGTCGCAGGCAGAACAGGAAGGAGCAGAGCTGCGCCAGCGCCGTGGCCGCCGACGCGCCCGCCACGCCCCAGCCGAGGCCCGCCACGAACAGCAAATCCAGCGCGATGTTCACGCCCGCCGCGATCATCATCGCGTACAGCGGCGAGCGGCCGTCGCCCAGCGCGCGCAGGATTCCGGCGGTCAGGTTATAGCCCATCACGATGAGGAACGCGCCGAACACGATGCTGAGGTAGCGCACAGACATTCCGCGCACCTCGGGGGGCGTCTGCAGCAGGTTCAGCACGGGGCGGATGCTCAGCAGCGATGCGCAGGTAATCAGCGCGCCCAGGCCCACGGCCAGCGTCGCCGCATTGCCCACGCAGCGGCGGAGCCGGGCGTGGTCGCCCGCGCCGAAGGCCTGGGCCATGGGGATGGCGAAGCCGTGGGTCAGGCCCTGGATCACGCCCAGCCACAGCCAGTAGAACCAGTCCGAAGCGCCCAGCGCCGCCAGCGCGCCCACGCCCTCCACCCGGCCGACGATCTGCGCGTCGACCACGGTATAGAGCTGCTGGAACACGTTGCCCACCATCAGCGGCAGCGCCACGGCCAGGATCAGGCGGAGGGGGCTCCCCTCGGTCATATTGCGCACTCTCATATGCTCTTTCGTCCAATCTCCAAGGTTCAATGCGCGAATGCGATCTACCCGGCATTATGCGGCGGGATTGGGTGTCCGTCAAGCGATTCTCTGTGTCGTTCCGGTTATAATTGCGGTATGGGCGCAACTTGCGCAGGGAGCCGGGAATCCGAGCATCGGATTCCCGGCTCCCTGCCTCGACCGGCGGGCGTATTCAAGATTTTCTGTAAAGAGCAACTGTGACGGACGAAAGATTTCCGGAGCCAGAGGTCAGAGCCGGC
>CANQGC010000098.1 GCA_947600345.1 uncultured Clostridia bacterium | reverse complement strand
TGGGCTTCAACTACCTGCAGACGATGCGCTTCATCGTGATCCCGCAGACGATCAAGAACGTGCTGCCGTCGCTGGCGAACGAGTTCATCGCGCTCCTGAAGGAGACGTCGGTCGCGGGCTATGTGGCCATTCAGGATCTGACGAAGGCGGGCGACATCATCCGCAGCCGCACCTATTCGCCGTTCATGCCGCTATTGGCGGTGGCGCTGATCTATCTGGTCGTGGTGATGTTCTTCACGAAGCTCGTGGGCGTACTGGAGAGGAGGCTGCGCAACAGTGACCACTGATACTTTGATTCAGGTGCGCGACCTGGAGAAGCACTTTGGCGGCAAGATTCACGCGCTGAACGGCGTGTCCACCGACATCCACAAGGGCGAGGTCGTGGTCGTGATCGGGCCGTCCGGCTCGGGCAAGTCCACCTTCCTGCGCTGCCTGAACCTGCTGGAGATGCCCACGAAGGGCACGATCACCTTCGAGGGCGTGGACATCACGGACCCGAAGGTGAACATCAATCTGCACCGCCAGAAGATGGGCATGGTGTTCCAGCACTTCAATCTGTTCCCGAACATGACGGTTTTGCGCAACATGACCGTCGCGCCGGTGGAGCTGCGCAAGAAGAGCAAGGAGGATGCCGAGAAGATGGCGATGGCTTTGCTCGAGCGCGTGGGCCTGGCGGACCGCGCGAACGCCTATCCGAACCAGCTCTCGGGCGGCCAGAAGCAGCGCATCGCCATCGTGCGCGCGCTGTGCATGGAGCCGGACGTGATGCTCTTCGACGAGCCGACCTCCGCGCTCGACCCGGAGATGGTGGGCGAGGTTCTGGAGGTCATGAAGGATCTGGCCCGCGAGGGCATGACGATGGTGGTCGTCACTCACGAGATGGGCTTCGCCCGGGAGGTGGGCGACCGCGTGCTATTCATGGCCGAGGGGCGTCTGCTCGAGGAGGGCGCGCCCGACCAGATCTTCACCCATCCCAACAACCCGCGCCTCCAGGACTTCCTCGCCAAAATCCTCTGAGGGCGGCAGTGCCGCCTTCCATCTGCTGCCGCGTTTGGGCGACGGACTTCCGGCGGCATAAGGCCGACCGCCGGAAGTCCTGCGTCGGTTCCTCAATTGATTCCTTTGTGCGAAGCACGGACTCCGCCCCTATAGATCCGAGGGGCGGAGTCCTTCGTTTTGGTTTAGGCTTCGTTGAGGATTCGATTGAGGGAAGCTACGGCTTCGGCGTCGATCAGTTTGTATTCGTCCTCCGGGGGGAGGGTGGTGGCGCTGAAGTGGAGGGCGGGGTTGGATTGGCAGCTGGAGTCGCGCAGGCGCTTGTGCAGCGTGCCGTGGAGGGCGGGGACGTGGAAGAGGTCGCGGCACCGGGCGGCGTTGTGGAGCTTGATGCCGCCGCCGGGCAGGATCTCGATGCGGCCCGCGGCGCGCTCGATCATCCGGAGGATCGTCTCCGCGCCCTCGATGGCGGTCGGGGCCTGGCCGCTGGTCAGCACCCGGTCCACGCCCAGTCGAATCAGCGCGTCCAGCGCGGCGAGGGGGTCGGGCGTCACGTCGATGGCCCGGTGGAACACGCTGGTCCCGGGGCCGATGACCTCGAGCATCCGCGCCGTGCGGGCCTCGTCCACCGTGCCGTCCTCGTGCAGGAAGCCGAATACGATGCCGTCCGCGCCGTTCTCCAGCAGCAGCCGCGCGTCCTCGAGCATGACTTGAAACTCCGCCTCGCTGTAGCAGAAGCCGCCCTCCCGGGGCCGCACCATGCAAAGGATCGGAATCTCCACGCTCCGCCGGGCGACGCGCAGCGAACCGATGCTCGGCGTCAGCCCGCCGTGGAACAGGTCGCTGTTGAGCTCGACCCGCCCCGCGCCGCCCTTCGCCGCCTCGATCACGTCCTCCGCGCTCCCGCAGCAGACCTCGAAGAGCATGGGCTTGCGCGGTTTTTTTCCCGGCGCTTGCCCGGAGGAATCAATCTTCATAAATACTGAAGTCCTCTTCGGGGAGCTCGTAGACCGGGAGCGGGGCGAGCTTGAAGAGGTTGATTTTGTGCAGGCGGTCGATCTTCGCCTTTGCCTCCGCGTCCTCGCAGACGCCGGTGCGGATGTAGCGGTCCAGCGCCGCGTAGGTGAAGCCCAGGTTGTCCTCGTCGGTCTTGCCGCAGAGGCCGTCGATGGGCGGCTTTTCGATGAACTCCTCCGGCAGGCCCAGCGCGCGGCCCACGGCCTTGACCTCCTGCACGGTGAGCTTGGAGAGCGGGCTGAAGTCGCCGGCGGTGTCGCCGTAGCGCGTGGCGTAGCCCACCCAGTCCTCGGACAGGTTGCTGGTGTTGACCACCCGGCCGTTCAGGCTCTGGCTGGCGGCGTAGAGCGTGGCCATGCGCAGCCGGGGCGGGAGGTTGACGATGGTCTGGTTGCTGATCTCGCCCATCGAGCCCATCAGCGCCTCCATGGTGGCGTCGTAAGCGCCCTTGATGTTGATCTCATAGGAGCGTATGCCCAGGAACTGCGTCACCGCCCGGGAGACGTCGATGTCGTGCTGCACGCCGTTGGGCATCCGTATGCCCACCACGCGCTCCTTGCCCAGCGCCGCCACGCACACCGCCGCCGCGATGGTGGAATCCTTGCCGCCGGAAATGCCCAGCACGGCGTTGCAGTCCCTGCCGTTGACCTCGAACCAGTCCCTGGTCCACTGTACCACCTGATCCCGAACCTTCTCCGCGTTGAACTTCATGATCTCTACCTCCCGTAATCAAATGCTCGAGCTACTCAAACAGAACGAAGGGATCCCCCTCCGGATAGAGGTGCACGCCCTGGCGGTAGCGCTCGCCGGTGAGCTCCGAGGCCAGGTCCAGATACCAATCCACGCGGCCGGACATGTATTCGGCGAGCTCGTCCAGCGTGATCGCGCCGTCGTAGTTTCGATCCGCGCCCATGGTGCCGCGGCTGTTCCGGTCGATGTCCCAGCCCGCGCCGTCGCAGAGGGAGCGGGCAAAGACCGTGGTCATCACGCTGGCGCCGGAGTCGTTGTTGAAGGCCAGGCGGAAGCTGTCCTCGTCCAGCCCGGCGCTGCAGAGCACCCGGTAGCGGCTGCCCCGGATCGCCGCGCCGGAGAAGGCGCCGGTCAGCCCCCGGGCGAAGTCCACGCGCTCGGACGCCGCGCCGATGGCCCCGCCGCTGCCGCAGCAGTCGATCAGCACCACCACGTCGCCCCGGACCCTCCGCAGCTCCCGCTCCAGGTCGCGGGCGGAGAGCGTGGAGCCGTCGGAGAGCTCCAGGAAGCTCATGCCGCCGGTGTAGTTGCCGTGGCAGGTGACGTAGAGCAGCGACGTGTCGCCCTGCACCGCCGCGCCGAATTGCTCGCGGATGGCGGCGATCAGCTCCGCGCGGGAGAGGTCGCCCTCGGTGCGCACCTCGTAGCGCGTGCGCTCGAAGCGGCCGGAGTTCAGCAGCCCGGCCAGGGCGTTGACGGAGTTTTCCGAGCCCCTGCGCTCGGCGTTCACGCCGAAGGGGTAGCGCTGCTCGCCCACCAGCAGGGCGCGGTACTTGTGCTCTGCGGGCAGCACGGTCACCTCCACGCTGTCGCGAATCTCGCCGGTCGAATCGGAGGCGGTGACGGTGGTGCTGCCGGGCGCCAGCGCCGCGAGCTCGCCGCCCTCGCTCACGGAGGCGATCCGCGCATCCTCCACGGAGAAGCGCAGCCCGCGGTCGGAGGCGTTCTGGGGCGTCCGAACCGCGCGCAGCGCCGCCCGCTCGCCCACGCGCAGCTGAACCGCGCCGTTGGCGATGCGCAGGCCCTCCAGCGGCACGTCCACGACCTCGATCCGGCAGACCGCCTGGGAATTCATGCCGTAGGCGGTGACGTTCGCCTCGCCCGGCGCGATGCCGATGGCCGCGCCCTCCTGGGTGACCGCCACCACCTCCGGCGCGTCCGACGCCCAGAGCAGCGCCTCGCCGCGCAGCAGCGAAGCGAGGTTGAGCGCGCTGCCCGCGGCCAGCGTCCGCGCCTGTTCGCCATCGAAGCGCAGCGCGCTGGTGATGCCCTCGCCTGGGCGGCGGTGCGCCGTGAGGTAGTAGTAGCCCGTGCCGCCGCCGGGCGCGCTCACGCGCAGCTCGTAGCCGCGCCCGAGCTCGGTGCGGACGAAGAGCATGCAGGCGCCGCCGGGCAGCGGCTCGAAGTCCGCGATGCGCGCGCCCGAATCGTCAAAGAGCGTGGCGCGCAGCTCCAGGCCCGCGTCCTCGGGCACGCAGGTGAGCATCAGCCGCCCGCTGGCCCCGGCGGTGAAGCCGTACCAGTGGGCGTCGTATTCGCGGGCGATCATCTTGCCGGTGGGGACGTTTTCCTCGATCCCCAGCGGCCTGCGGAAGCAGCGGCTCAGCGCGCTTCGGGCGACCTCCGCCAGCGCGGGCCCGGAGCTGCGCACGCGCAGCTCGTAGCGCTCCCCCGCCACCAGGCGGGCGGAGAACAGCTCGCCCGAGCCGGTGCCGGCCGCCACGGGCACGCCGTCCAGCGTGAGCTCCGCGCCGCCGTCGATCCTCCCGCCGTCCGCGGAGAAGAGGTACAGCGCATACTCGCTGTTGGCCGGGGGAACGTACTCCATCGTCAACTCCTCCCCGGCCTCCAGGCGGATCAGCGGGTCGCCCGCGGACAGCGCGACCGCGCCGGCCGGTTCGGCCGGCGCAATCAGCGCCATCCCCAGCAGCAGAGCCGCAAGCATCCGCAGGTATCGCCGCATCGCTTCGATTCGTCACTCCTTCTTCAGATATTCCAGCTTCGCGTAGCCCTCGCTTCCGGCGGCCTTCACGCGCACCCAGCCCTGGGCGTCGGCCTCGCCGCAGACCAGCACGCGCTCGTTGTGGTAGAGCAGGGCGACGACCGGGGCGTCGGTGGACGGGCTCTGGCGCAGGTTCATGCTGGAGCCCGCGTCGTCCAGCTTCACCCGGGCGTAGGCCTCGCCCTCGTCCGGTTCCGGCAGCGGTGCGGACTCCGGCGTGGGGCTGGGCGCGGGCCGCTCGCCGCCGCGCGACGGCAGCTCGTCCAGCGGGAGCGGATCGGAGGGCTCCCACTCGATGCGCTCCAGCGCCATGCCGGGGTAGTAGAAGGCGAGGATCTCCTCGAAGTCCATGCCGTGTGCCCCGGCCATGGTCTGCGCGCCGCGCTGGCTCATGCCCACGCCGTGGCCGTAGCGGCGCAGCTCGACGGCGTAGCCGTCCCGCTCCTCCGCGACGCGGACGACCTCGCAGTCGCCGCTGTTCAGGCCGAGCTCCAGGCCGTCCTTGATCTGATCGTAGACGTCCAGCTCCACATCGAACTCCTCGAGCCGCGCCTCCTGCTCGCCCGTGGGCTCGTAGGGGCTGCCCAGCGTCAGGCGGCGCAGGTAGTCCAGGCCGTACAGCGCCAGGTTGCCGCTGTCGGAATCCGCCGGTTCGGCGGGCGCGCCCACGTCGCCCTCGCCGGGCCCCAGCTCGGGAACCGGCACCGCCGCCCGCAGCGTGAACCGCAGCTTCGAACAGGCGATGCTTCCCTCGGCGACGGGATCCTCGGGCTCGATGCCCTCGATCTCCACGATCTCCGCACCCTCCGCGCCGGGCTGTTCCGCCAGCGCCGCCTCCAGCATCTCCCGCAGCGCGGGCAGGTCGGAGGCGTCCCGCCTGAAGTGCGCCGACGTTACCTTGCTCCGCTCGTTTTCCAGGTCGTAGGGGTCGGCCCTGCGCGCGAGATAGCCGTAGTCGCCGCCGTCGCCCCAGACGTCCGAGGGCAGCGCGGTCTCGCCGCCGTTGCTGGCGGTGTAGAAGCAGTTGGCGAAGCTTCCTTTATAAGTGCCGGTCACGCCCGCCGTGGCGCGCACGGCCTCGGCCACGCGCTTCAAACCGGCGTCGACGCCGCGGAAGACCTGGTCGGCGGTGGTGTCCACCAGGTCGTAGTCGCGCTTGCTCGCGTTCGCCTTGGCTCGCAGGGCGTAGGTGCGCGCCGCCACGGCCTGGGCCTTGAGCGCCTCGATAGGCCACTCGTCGCTCATCTCGTAGGCGACCACGCCGCGCAGGTAGTCCTCCACCTGTATGGACAGCACCGGCCGCAGCGAGCCGTTCTCCGCGCAGACGCTCAGATCGCCGGGGTAGAGGTTGTCCCGCTCCGTCTCGGCGATGCGCAGCCCGTTCTCCTCGCCGTCCCGCGCCGCCTGCCGGGTCAGCGTCAGCGCCGGGCCCATGTCCAGCGAGAGCGCCCCGGCGTCCATCCAGACGCTGTCGCCCTGGCAGTAGAGCCGGATTTGCGCGCCCCGCTCGAAGCGGAAGCCGGCGTCGTGCTCCACGGTGTAGACGCCGTCCAGCGTCAGCGTCAGCTCCTCCGGCGCGCCCAGCGAGCGCAGCAGCACCCGCAGCACGCCGTCGTCCTTCCTTTCGCTGGGAACGATCTCCGCCCGGGCCGCCGCCATCGCGCAGGCGGCCATCAGAACCAACAGAATAAGTAAGAGTGCCTTCCGGCAGTATCGCGCAAGCTTCATGTTTCGCACCTCCCGCGTCCGTCGGAGTCCAGCGGCCCCGCGCAATCAGTATCGGCGGAGAGGGGACTTCCAAACGCCAGGAGGAAAATTTTTCCTTTCGTATCGTTTGCTTCGGCCGTCAGAACAGGTCGACGATCAGCTTGATCACCAGCAGCGCCAGCACGCCCAGCATCACGAAGCGGATGAACTTCGCGCCGCGCACCATTGCCAGCTTGGAGCCGATCCAGCCGCCGGTCATGCTGCACGCCATCGCCGGGATCGCCAGCGCGAAGAGCACCTGGCCCGCCGCGATGCGCGTCACCAGCGAGGAGAGGTTGCTGGCCAGGTTCACCGGCTTCGAGGTGGCGGAGGCCGAGACCATGTCCATGCCGGTCAGCGCCGTGAGCAGCAGGATCAGAAACGTGCCGGTGCCCGGGCCGAAGAAGCCGTCGTAGGCGCCCATCGCGAGGCCCGCGAGGAAGCACAGCGCCAGCGTGCGGTTCGTCACCGGCTTGGGCCTGGCGTTCAGGTCCTTCTTCAGCGCCACGAACACGCCCACCACCGGCGTCGCGCAGATCATGAAGATGTGCATCACCTGCGTGCCCAGGATCATCGAAAGCTCGGTGCCGAGCCACGCGCCCGGCAGCGCGCCCAGCGCCGCGCAGAGGGCGGGCTTCCACTGAATCTTGCCGCCCCGGGCGTAGCGGATCGTCGCCACGATGGTCGCCGCGGAGGAGGTGAACTTGTTGCAGCCGGAGGCGTGGCCGTAGTCCAGCCCCGCCAGCGTGTAGCCCGGCAGCGAGATCAGCCCGCCGCCGCCGCTGATGGAATCCACCAGCGCGGCCAGAAAGACCAGGGGAAGCACGATCAAGTAAGCGCGCAAGCTCAGCTGCAAGGCGGTTCATCTCCAATGTGACGCGAATCTGCGATGCGATTATATTCCATCTTCCATTATAGCATGAATGCGGCGCCCGTGCCCAGGGAAATTGCGACGTTTTCTGTCCGATTGTGTTGAAAATCCGGCATGAAAGCGACCTTCCGGTTACATCTGCCCTCCGCCGGGGGTTGCGCGCTTGCGCGGGAGGGGCGGGGGGTCTATAATGGAAGCTGGAATTTCATCCGGGAGGGAGGCACGCCGATGTCCACGGCCGCCTATGAGCTGCTGGCGCTGGCCATGCGCTACGTGTTCGCGGGGCTGATTCTGCTGATCGTGCTGCGGGCGTGGTTTGGCGCGTCGGTGGACAGCCAGCGCGCGGCGCGCCTGCGCAGGCTCTCCCCGGACACGGGCATCATCGGCGAGCTTCTGGTGACCGAGGGCGGCGAGCGCGCCAAGCCCGGCATGCGCTACCCGCTGACGCTGGAGGGCGCCATTGGCTCGGGCCGGCGCGCGGACATCCGCGTGCGCCACCACAGCGTGCGCGCCCGCCACGCCATCTACCAGATGACCGACGAGGGGCTGTTCGTGCGCGGCCACGCCAACAAGCGGCTGGGCACCGCCGACGGCCACTTTGCCCGGGAGATGCTGCTGCGCGACGGCGACGTGCTGCGGGTGGGGAGCGTGGCGCTGATGCTGGTGCTCAGCGACGGCGGCAACCCCGTGCCCGAGACCCATCGCGGCAGGAAGCGCAGGCGGCCCGGCCGCGAGGGCGGGGCCGAGGTCCTCGACCCCGGCTTCGATGGCGATGATGGCGGCGGCCTGTTCCGGGTCGGTTCCTCCGCGATGGACGGGGGATGGGATGAATACGATGATTACGACGACTATTGATTTGGAGGGGAACCGATCATGATCCAAGAGATTGAACCGCTGTGCCTGGACAACCAGTACCATCCCACGCTGCCCGGCCCCGGCGCGAAGGTCTGCGCGTTCCGGGGGAAGTCCTCGCTCGTCTCCCGGCGGGGGGAGGAGATCGCGCTGCCGGACTGGGAGCAGGTGGCGCCGGGTGTCTCGCGCTGGGTGTACCTGTTCCGGGTGGGCGAGGTGAACTACTTCCTGGCGGAGCTGAGGCCGGACTTTCCGCTGCCCGAGGGCTATTCCTACGAAGAGCTGCGCGCGCACCGGAAGCTTTCGCCGAAGCACGTGGTCTATGCGGAGATGACGGCCTGGCACCTCTACGTCTGGTACCGGGACAACCAGCGCTGCGGGCGCTGCGGATCTCCTGTGAAGCACGACGGCAAGCTGCGGATGCTCTCCTGCCCGGATTGCGGCAACGTGATCTTCCCGAAGATCTGCCCGGCGATCATCACGGCGGTGGTGCACGGGGACAGGATTCTGCTGACCCGGTATGCGGGCCGCGCCTACAAGAGCTACGCGCTGGTGGCCGGGTTTTGCGAGATCGGGGAGACCGCCGAGGACACGGTGCGTCGGGAGGTGTTTGAGGAGACCGGGTTGCATGTGAAGAACCTGCGATACTGGGCGACCCAGCCCTGGGGCATTGAGTGCGATCTGCTGATCGGGTACTTCTGCGAGTTGGATGGCGCGGAGGATATTACGCTGGATCGGGATGAGCTGTCGATGGCGGGGTGGTATGCGAGGGAGGAGCTGGATATTCCGGCGGATGATGTGAGCTTGACGAATGATATGATTCGGGCGTTTATTGAGGGGAGGAATCCGAGGTAGGGGGTGGAGTGCGGGTAAGGCGGGGCGTTTGGTTTGCTGTTTTGATTTGGGAAGCTTTTGCTTCCCAAATCAAAAGGCGCTCCGGGCGGCCCGCGGTATGGGGGCGATGGGGCGTTGGTGCGCGTTGCCGGGTGATGGTTTGGATACCGCGGGCCGCTGGGGGACGCTGGGCTCCGCCCAGACCCGTTTCGGGCGCTGCCCGGACCTGCTTAAGGGACTCTGTCCCTTAAGAATCTCTGCCAA
>CANQGC010000097.1 GCA_947600345.1 uncultured Clostridia bacterium | reverse complement strand
CCCGGGATTCGGCCGCGCTCCCGCCGCAGGCCGCTGGGCGGCGGGCCGCGCCGCGCCTCCGGCCGGACTTGGCCTTCTGTTCATCTGACTCACGGGGCGATCCCTCCCATGAAAGCTTCAGTCATCATCAGGCGGACTCGCCGGAGTAGGACACCAGCGTGGCGTCGTGCACGCCGTTCACGCCGCGCAGCTTGCTCAGCAGCGCGTCGGGCTTGTCCACGCGCACCTCGTAGGTGGCCTCGATGCCGCTGGAGGAGACGGTCTTGGACCTGAGCTGCTGGGTGCGGATGGAGGCGATCACCTGGTTGGCGGCGCGCTCGGCCTCCTCGCCCATGCGCACCACCAGCAGGAAGCTGTTCATGCGCTTGGATTGAATCTGCGTCAGCACCGTGATCAGGATCGCGATGCCCACCACCGTCAGCGCCGTCAGGAAGAACTGGCCGGCGCCCAGCAGTATGCCCATCGTCAGCGCCCAGAACATGTAGGCGGTGTCCAGCGGATCCTTGACCGCCGTGCGGAAGCGCACGATGGACAGTGCGCCGACCATGCCCATGGACAGCTGCAGCGATTCCTTGATGCACATGACCACCGGGCAGGTGATCAGCGTCATCAGCACCAGCGTCAGCGTAAAGTTGTTGGAGAACATCACGCCCCGGAAGTTCCGCCGGTAGATGAAGGCGATGAACAGGCCCACCGCGAAGGCCAGCACCAGCGAAAACACGATGGTCAGCCAGGAAGAGGGGGTGATCGTCTGGGAGCTCCAGAGGCTGGAAAATGCGTTCATGTTCTGTTCCTCCTAAGTATTTCTGTGGATCCCGATGTATCGATTTGAACCGGCGGCCAGGCTCAGCCGTCCAGGGGTTCGTATCTCCGGCAGAGCACGTACTTGGATACGGCGCTGCGGTCCGCCCGCACGCCGTTGAGCAGCGCGCGCACGTAGTCCGGCAGGTAGTTGTTGAACTTGACCTCCAGGATCTCCAGCCCGGGGTCGAGCGGGCAGATCGTGGGGATGCTGGCGTCGAACAGATCCTTCGAATAGAGCCCCGAGCGCAGCGCCATGTCGAAGGTGATGCGCACGTCCTCCGCCGGGTGCAGGTAGGCCTCGCGCTCGTAGTCCACGATCACCGCCGGGCGCAGAAGCCGGGTGCGCATCTGGGCGTACATGTCCCGCAGCAGCGGGTTTGAGGCGCTCTGCAGGCCCCGCGGGTCGCCGGAGATGATCTGCTCGCACAGCCTGCGGCTGATCTTCGCGGAGGACTTCTGGATCAGGTCGCCCAGCTTGCGCTTGCGCTCCAGGAAGATCTCCTTGTCGCTGTGGCGGTAGATGCGGATGCGGTACTTGTCGCGGTCCATCACGCCGTTGACCTTGTCCCGCCAGGCCATGTCGTCCACGTCGTCGAAGTAGAGCGAGCGCACGGCGTAGGCCCTTCCCTTCACGCAGTGCTCGTCCAGGTTGAGCACGGGCCGCAGCCGCGCGCGCAGCGCCGCAAGCTCCGCCCGGTTGATGAAGAACTTCAGCTCGTGCCGCGCCGGAAGCGCGTTTCTCTTGTCGGGCATGTCAGCTGTTCTCCTCTCCGCTCTCGCGTATTTTCTCGATCGCCGCGCCGAAGTACTTCTGCAGGTCCGCGTCGGACAGCTTCAGCGCGTCCCGGAAGTAGCCGATGAGCTTCGTCGGGCGGGTTCTGGCGTACTCGCGCACGCCCTTGGTGCCGGTCTCGTAGCCCCACTTCGCCTGGTACTGGTCCAGCATCGGCTCCAGCAGCTCCTGGCGCTCCAGGAACTTGGGCAGCACGTTCTCCGTGGAGAAGGTGGTCGCCAGCTGCTCGCCCATGTGGGTCAGGAAGCGGTCGTAGAACGTGGGGTTGTGCATCAGCGCGATGAAGAGCGTGTTGTCCGTGGCGTTGCTGGAGCCGGTTCCGCCGGGGTGCAGCCAGCGCTCGATGGAGTTCGTGTCGTTGTAGAAGCCCCAGTCCAGGTCGAACAGCGCCCAGCGCCACTTGCCGTCCGCCCGGGCGTTGCGGTAGCGGCGCACGTTGAGCAGATCGGCGTTGCCCGAGAAGATCTCGATGCCCATGTACTCCATGTAGTTCTGGATGTCGATGCGCGCGTCCACGTAGTCGTAGGCCGCCTGGCTGGTCATGTCGTTGGACTTCACGTAGTTGAGCAGCTCCTTGAAGCTGGCGTTCGAGCCCTGGGTCACGCTCTCATTGCCCTTGACGATGTCGATCTCGTCCTCCATGCCCTCCCAGCCCTCGAACTGGCAGATGGCGTACTTGTTGATGCGCTCGCGCAGGTAGTCCAGCGTGTAGTACTCGCCGTTTAGGTAGACCACGCTGAGCTCCGCCTCCTGGTACATCAGGGAGCTTCCCCGCATCAGCGAGCTGAGCACGCTGTCGCGCATGAAGCTCATGCTCTGATCCTCGCCCGAGGGGCGCAACAGGAAGGACTGATAGCTCTGGTAGTCCCGGTTGGAGAACAGCGGGTAGTCGAAGCGGCTCGGGCCGTACGCGCTGCGGGCGATCACGTTGAAGCTCTTGATGGGGAGCTGGCGGCTGCCGCCGCCGTGCAGGCTCAGGCCGCAGCCCTGGGAGATCGCGCAGCTGCCGTCGGGCCGGAAGATCTCGATGTGGGCCTCGCGCTCGATGTCGCGCATGAGGTTCGCGTCGATCGCCATGCCGTTGGGGCCGGTGAGGTTGTCCATGTCCGTGACCAGCGAGACCACGTACACCGAGCTCTCGTTGCGGATGTCGTAGAGGTAGCTCTGGGTGCCGGTCATCGACGGCATGCAGCCGTCCCGGTAGACGCGGCTGCGCAGGATCGTGGTGCCGGTGACGGGGACCGGTGCGGTGTAGAGCGTGGAGCTCTCGTCGGGGGTGGTCCCGTCCAGCGTGTAGTATATGCGGCTGCCCGCGGGGGCCTCCAGCGTCACGTTGAAGCTCTGGCCCGAGCTGTACAGCCCGCCCGGCTGGGAATACTTCGCCTCCGCGGCGCGCACGCGGTAGTGGGCGCCCACGTTCGGCGCGATGGGCGTGCCCGCGTCGTAGAAGAAGAAGCCCTCCTCGCCGTCGGCCCTGCCGTAGGACTTGCCGCCGTACTGCCTGGGGAGGTAGGCGGCGTCCACCACCTCGCCCGTGGGCTCCGCCAGCGTGACCGTGCAGCCGCCCGCGGCGCTGAGCCGGAAGCTGGCGTTGAGGTAGGTGCTGGAGCCCGCGTCGCTCCGGCCGGACATCAGTATGCCCATGTACTGACCCGGGCCGATCGCTGTTCCCTGGGGGAACTGCCACTTGCGGGGATGATCGGAGCTGTCCGAGAGGCCGTAGCCGCTCAGGTCCACCGACGCGTTCGTGGCGTTGTAGAGCTCGATCCAGTCGTAGGGCTCGGAGCTGGCCGAGGCCATGATCTCGTTCAGGCGCACGCCGGCATTGCCGAAGCGCTGGGCGTTCACCCGCGCCGCGGATTCCGGCGTGTTCTCCGCGCCCGGCGTGGGCGCGAGCTCCGCGGTCCATTCGCCCTCCGCCAGCGACCAGGCCTGGTCCGCCAGCAGCGCCGGGGGCGTCGCCGAGGAGACCAGCTGGCCGTCCGGGCGGCTCAGATACGCGCCCTCGCCGCCGCCCAGCCGGAAGTCGGTGTGCAGGTGCTGGGGATCGCCCGCGCGGCCGTAGCCGGAGCAGTGCACCGCCAGGTATCCGCCCGCGGGGAGCGTCACATCCGGGAAGCTCCAGCGCTTGAGCTTGGCGCTGTCGTCGGAGAGGTACCAGCCCTTCAGGCTCACGGCCTCGGAGCTCGCGTTGTGGAGCTCGATGTAGTCGTGATGCTCGCCGTTCTCGTCGGGGAAGTAGAGCGTGTTGTCCGTGCAGACCTCGCTGAGCTCCACGGCCCCGGGCTGAACCTGCGGGCCCGGCTCCGCCGCCGGGACGCCCGCGCCCGCGTTGTCCGCCCCGGGCGTGCCCGCCTGGCAGACCGCCCACGCGCCGTCCGCGCCGCGGGCGTAGGACTCGTTCGCCGCGAGCTCCGGCAGCGCCACGCTGTCGGCGGCGCTGTCGTCGGGCGCAAGCAGAAGCAGCGTCTCGCCGCCCGAGGCGGGCAGGCGGAAGGGCGCGCTCCAGTCGCCGTGCACCGCGCCGCTCTCCATGCCCTCGCAGTAGACCAGCGCGCACGCGCCCGGATCGAGCGTCTCCGCCGGGAAGCTGAAGATCTTGTTGACCCGGGAGCCCAGCACCAGCGAGTAGCCCTTGAGGGACAGGGGCCTGCTCCCGGCGTTGCGCACCTCGATCCAATCCGGCACCTCGCCGCCCTCGGTGATGAGGGTCGAGGCGTTGTCGGACATGATTTCGTTGATTTGCAGATCGGAGCCCGGGGCGGCCGCGTCCGTCTCCCCCCGCGCCAGCAGCCAGCCGCCGGCGGCGAGCGCCGCGCCCAGCAGCAGGGTCAGCGCAAACAGCATCGGGGTGGGGCCGCTGCGGCTGCCCCGCCACATGGAGCGTCCCCTTTTCTTCGCTCCAGACGACTTGCTCCCCTTCTTCTGTGCCACGCTTTCACCTCTCGTCGAGCGCCGGCCAGGTGCGCCGGCGGCGCCTCAATCGCATCGTTTGTTGTAGGTCCGGCGCGCCGGAGCGGCGCGATCGGACGGTCGCCTGCGGGAAGCCTACTTCCCGGACTGGGCCTCGTACTCCTGTATCTTCTCGATCGCCGCGCCGAAGTACTTCTGCAGCTGGTCGTTGGAGAAGTTGAAGGTCTGCTGGAAGTAGCCGATGAGCTTCTTCGGGCGGGTCTTGGCGTAGCTGACCAGCGTCGAAAGCTCCCGGTTGTACTGCTTCTCCGTCATGTTGAGCTTTTCCAGATACTGGGGCAGCAGCGGCTTGAGCTTCTCGTAGCGCTCCTCGAACTTCGCGATCACGTTCTCGGTGGTGAAGGTCGTGGCCATCTGCTCGCCCATATAGGTCAGGAATTCCTCCCGGAAGGTGGGGTTCTTCATGCAGCCGATGAACAGCGTCGTGTCGGTGCGCTTGTTCGAGCCCATGCCCTCGGGGTCCAGCCAGCGCCGGATGGAGTTCGTATCCACGGTGAAGGCCCAGTCCAGATCGTAGAGCACCCAGCGCCACTTGCCGTCGGTCTTGGGATTGCGGTAGCGCTTGACGTTGAGCGTATCGCCGTTGCCGGTGAAGATCTCCATCGCCATGTACTCCATGTAGTTCTGGATGTCGATGCGCTCGGCGATGTAGTCGTAGGCGGCCTGGGTGGTGGTGTCGTTCTTCTTGATCCAGTCGAGCAGCTCCTCCATGCTCTTGTTGGAGCCTTCCTTCTCGATGTCGTTGGCCTTGATCAGGTCGATGTCGTCCTCCATGCCCTCCCAGCCCTCGAACTGGCAGATGGAGAAGCGACTCACGCGCTCGCGCAGGTTGAACAGGCTGTAGTACTCGCCGTTCAGGTAGCACACGCCCAGCTCCGACTCCTGGAACATCAGCGACGTATCCCTGGCCAGCGCGCAGAGCACGCTGTCGCGCATGAAGGTCTTGTTGTAGTCCTGGCCGGAGCTGCGCAGCAGGAAGGACTGGTAGGAGTCGTAGTTGCGCTGCGAGAAGATCGGATAGTCGAAGCGGTTCTTGCCGTACTCGCTGCGGGCGAATACCTTGAACGCCTTCAGATCTTCGGCGCGGCTGAACTGGCCGTGCAGCTTCAGGCCGCAGGGCTGCGCGAAGCAGAGCTCGCCGGAGGCGGTGAACAGCTCCACGTTGGACTCGCGCTCCCAGTCCATCCAGAAGTTCGCGCCCTGGTTGATCTTGCCGTAGGGGAAGCTCGCCCAGGCGTTCGGCCCCAGCACCATGATGCCCCGGTCCTGGCTGTACAGGTTGTCCGGATCGGTCGCCAGCGAGACCACGTATACCCCCTCGGGCACCTCCACGTCGTAGAGGTAGCTCTGGGCGGAGATGTAGGAGGGCATCTCGCCCTCGCGGAACACCCGGCTGCGCAGCACGGTGGTGCCGGAGATCTGAATCGGCCCGGTGTAGAGCGTATCGCTCTCGCTGGGGTCGGTGTAGTCGGTGGTGTAGTAGATGCGGCTGCCCTCGGGGGCGCTCAGCTCCACGGTGAAGCTGTCGCCGCTGTGAAAGAGCCCGCCCTGGACCGAGGCTGTCGCCATCGCCGCCCGGCCCCGGTAGTGGGCGCCGGAGTTGGCGGTCAGCGGCGTGGGGGTCTCGGCGTAGAAGAAGCCTCGCTCGCCGGGGAAGCGCGCGTAGCTGATGCCGCCGTACTGCTCGCCCAGGTACGCCGCATCCAGCATACCGCCGCCGGGATCGCTGAGGCACACGGTGTAGCCGCCGCTCATCCCCAGCGCGAAGTCCGCGGAGATGTAGTTCTTCGCGGTGACGGAGGGATCGCCCGTCAGCATCACGCCCAGGTACTCGCCGGCCTGTATGGTCGTCCCCTGGGGGAACTGCCAGCGCCGGGGCCGGGAGGAATCGTCCGAGAGGCCGTAGCCGCTCAGGTCCACCGCCGAGGCCGAGGCGTTGTAGAGCTCGACCCAGTCATAGGGCTCGTCGGAGGGCGAGGCCATGATCTCGCTGAGCTGCACGCCGGAGGCGGCCTCCGGGAAGGCCTCCGCCTGGGCGTCCGCCGCGGCGTCGCGGCTGTTCTCCCTGCCGGGGGTGGGCGCGAGGCGCGCGCTCCACTCGCCCTCGAACAGCGACCAGGCCTGGTTCTCCGCCAGCGCCGGAAGCGACGTCGACGCGGCCACCTCGCCGTCCGGGCGGCTCAGGTACACGCCCTCGCCGTCGGAGGAGAGCTTGAAGTTCGCGTGGAGCCGCGCGCCGTCCGAGGCGTCGCGCCCGGAGCAGTAGACGAGCAGGTAGCCGTCCGCGTCCAGCGTCACCGACGGGAAGCTCCAGCGCTTGAGCTTGGACATGGAGTCCGACAGGTACCAGCCGCCCAGGTTGACGCCGTGGCCGGAGCGGTTGTGAATCTCCACATAGTCGTAGTGCGCGCCGTCGGAGTCGGGGCAGTAGAGGCTGTTGGCGCTCATGGCCTCGGTCAGCTCCAGCTCGGCCGGAGCCTCCTCCGCCGTCTGGCCGCCGCTCGAAGCGCCGCTTCCGGGGGTGGGCGCGTCGCAGACCTCCCAGCCGTCCGTGTTCCTGCGATAGGACTGATCCGCCTCCAGCTCCGGAAGCTCCACGCTGTCCGCCGTCCGACCCCGGGGGTCCAACAGCGTCAGCGCGTCCCCGCCCGAGGCGGGCAGCCGGAAGGGGGCCTCAAAGTCCTGCTTCGCGGAGCCGCCCACGGCGTGGATGATCAGATACTCGCCCGGCGCGAGCGTGCGGTTGGGCAGGTTGTAGGCGTCGCCTGGGCGGGAGGCCAGCAGCAGCATCCATCCGTTCAGCCGCACGCTCTTGCTGCCCGCGTTGCGAATTTCGATCCAGTCCGGCACGTCGCCCTGCTCGGTCACCAGCGTGTGGGTGTTCTCCGACATGAACTCCTCGATGCGCAATCCGGAAGCGGACGCCTCGCCGCCGCCCGCCAGCGCCATGTGCCGCTGCAGCAGCAGGCAGCCGGCGGCCGCCAGCGCGCCGGCGACGGCAAACAGCACAACCAGCCGGGCAACGTTCTCCCGCCTGGCCAGCCAGAGCTTGTTCCGCTTGATGGCGCCGCCCTTCGCGCCGCCCTTGCGTTTTGCCACGCCACCGCCTCCATATGGTCGCGCTTCCGCCAAATCGTCGTGCTTCTGTCGAATCGTTGCGCTTCTGTAAGTAAGGACTCGATTTCAGACAATACCATTATAGATAATAACTCGATTTCACAAAAAAGGCAAGCGTTTTCCAAAAAATGCACGCACGCGCAGCATTTTCGTCGCCCTTTGCGGCGCTGCCTTGACGAACGCGCGGGCCATGCGTTATACTTGTACGAGGATAACGCATGCCGCATTTTGGAGGTTGAGGCTATGAATCGAACTGTGAACCGGATGCTGAAGCGAGCGCTCTCCCTGCTGCTCGCGCTGTGCCTGCTGTGCGCCGCCGCGCTGGCGGAGGGCGGCTTCCCCGTGACGCTGACCGACGCCGCCGGGCGGGAGGTCACGATCGAGGCCGAGCCCGAGCGCCTGGTGAGCGGCTACTACATCTCCACCTCGGCGCTGATCGCGCTGGGGCTGAAGGACAGGCTGGTGGGCATCGAGGCCAAGGCGAAGTCCCGGCCCATCTACGCGCTGGCAGCGCCGGAGCTGATCGAGCTGCCCAGCGTGGGCAGCGCCAAGGAGTTCGACCTGGAGGGCTGCGCGGCGCTGGAACCGGACCTGGCGATCCTGCCGCTCCGGCTGAAGGACGCCGCCGCGACGCTGGAGGAGCTGGGCGTGACCGTGCTGCTGGTGGACCCGGAGGACCTGCCCCGGCTCAGGCAGATGGTGGAGCTGCTCGCCGCCGCCACCGGCGCGGACGCCTCCGCCCTGCTGGGCTTCTGCGAGGAGAAGGAGGCCTTCCTGCATGAGGCGCTGGAGGGCGCGCAGCGGCCCCGGGTCTACCTGGCGGGCAACGGCAGCATGCTTTCCACCGCCGGCAGCGCCATGTACCAGGGCGCGATGATCGAGCTGGGCGGCGGCGAGAACGTGGCCGCGGCGCTCCCGGACAGCTACTGGACGGAGGTCTCCTACGAACAGCTGCTGGCCTGGAACCCCGAGGTCATCGTGATGGCCGCCGACGCGGAGTACAGCCGGGACGACTTGATGGGCGATCCCCAGCTTCGGGACGTGGACGCGGTGAAGAATGGCCGGGTGTACGCGATGCCCTCGGGCGTGGAGTCCTGGGACTCCCCGGTGCCCGGCGCGCTGCTGGGCAGCCTGTGGCTGGCGTCCCAGCTCCACCCCGAGCTCTACTCCTGGGAGCGGTTCGTGGAGGACGCGCGGTCGTTCTACAATCAGTTCTACGGCATCGAGATCGACGAGGCGCTGCTGACGAAGTAAATCTTACATGGGAAGCGCGGCGCGAACCGGCCTCCGGCTCCGCCGCGATGGCCCTATGCGTGATGATTCCATGCGAATGAGAGATTTTGAGACGACGGACCGGGGCGCGGCCCGAACCCGGCGCTGCCTGCTCTTGGCGGCGCTGGCGCTGCTCGCGGCCTTCGCGCTGTCGCTGGCGGTGGGGCGCTATCCCATCGCCTGGCGCTCGGCGCTGGACGGGGGCACGATGGACGGCCGGGTGTTTCTGACGCTGCGGCTGCCCCGGAGCCTGATGGCGCTGGCCTCGGGCTTCTGCCTGGGCTGCGCCGGGTTTGCCTACCAGGGCGCGTTTCGCAACCCGCTGGCCGCGCCGGACGTGATCGGCGCGGCCAGCGGCGCTTCGGCGGGCGCGGCGGCGGCGATCCTGTTCCTGGGCGGCGGCGCGGCCGCCACGGCGCTGTG
>CANQGC010000096.1 GCA_947600345.1 uncultured Clostridia bacterium | reverse complement strand
GAGAAGCGGGAGATGCTCGTGCGCCATGGCATCGCCCTGTGGGACACGGTCGCGGCCTGCGAGCGCAGCGGATCGCTGGACAGCAACATCCGCGCGGCGGAGGCCAACGACTTTGAATCGCTCTACGCGCGCTGCCCGGAGATTCGCTGGGTGCTGTTCAACGGCGGCGCGGCGGAGGCGCTGTACCGCCGCCTGGTGGCGAAGGAGGACGCGCGCTTTCACTTCGCGCGCCTGCCCTCCACCAGCCCGGCGTACACGATGAACTATGAGAAGAAGAAGGAAGCCTGGAAGCGGGCATTGGAGGTGGCCTTAAAGGATGAACCCCTGTGACATCATTCGGAAGAAGCGCTTCGGCGGGGAATTGACCGAGGCGGAGATCCGCGCCTTCGTGGATGGCGTGGTGGACGGAAGCTTCGCCGACTACCAGATTTCGGCGCTGCTGATGGCGATCTGCATCAACGGCATGACCGACCGGGAGACGCTGGCGCTGACGCTGGCGATGGCCAAGTCCGGCGACACGCTGGACCTGAGCGACATCCCCGGCGTCAAGGCCGACAAGCACAGCACCGGCGGCGTGGGCGACACCACGTCCCTCGTGCTCGTTCCGCTGGTGGCCTGCTGCGGCTTGAAGATGGCGAAGATGTCCGGCCGCGGCCTGGGCTTCACCGGCGGCACGCTGGACAAGATGGAGTCCATCCCCGGCATGAAGGTCGAGATGGACATCGAATCCTTCAAGCGGCAGGTGACGGAGGTCGGCTGCGCCATCATCGGCCAGACGGCGGAGCTCGCCCCGGCGGACAAGACGCTCTACGCCCTGCGGGACGTGACGTCCACCGTGGACTGCATGCCGCTGGTGGTTTCGTCGATTTTGTCGAAGAAGATCGCCGCGGGCTGCGACGTGGTGGTGCTGGACACCAAGGCCGGCTCCGGCGCCATCATGGACACGATGGAGAAGTCGCGCAAGCTGGCGGAGATGATGGTGCGCATCGGCAACCTGAGCGGCAAGCGCTTCTCCGCGCTGCTGACCGACATGGATCAGCCGCTGGGCAACTACATCGGCAACGCGCTGGAGGTGGAGGAGGCCATCGACATCCTCGCGGGCCGCGCGGGCGGCGACCTCAAGGAGGTGGCGCTGACGCTCGGCGCCCACATCCTGCGCAACGCCGGGGCCGCGCCGAGCGTGGAGGCGGGCATAGAGATGCTCGATCAGAAGATCGCCAGCGGCGAGGGCCTGAAGAAGTTCGCCGAGATGATCGCGGCCCAGGGCGGCGACCCGCGCGTCTGCGAGGACACGGGCCTGCTGCCCAAGGCGAAGTCGCTGATCGACATACCGGCCGACCGGGACGGCTACATCTCGTCCATGACCACCAGCGACATCGGCAACGCCGCCAAGGTGCTGGGCGCGGGCCGCGAGCGCAAGACGGACGCGCTGGATCTGTCCGTGGGCATCGTGATGAAGGTGCGCGTGGGCGACCAGGTGAAGAAGGGCGATCCGCTCTGCACGCTGCACGTGGGCGAGAAGTCCGACCGCGTGGGGGCCTACAACCTGATGAAGCGCTCGATCCACATCTCGCCGGAGAAGCCCGAGAAGAAGCCGCTGATCCTGGCCGTGGTGGAGTAGGAGACCGACTTTGCGGGGGCGCTGCTCCGCGAGGGAAGAGAGATGAATTTACTCAAGAAGATCGTCTGGAATCGGGACGGCAGGCTGCGGCTGGTATGGCTGTGGCTTGTCGGCTTTGCGCTCTACTTCGCCTGGGTGTGGGGCACGGACGTGCTGTTCGCCCACCTCTTCGGCAGGCTCGAGGGCCTGGTGCACGAGGGCCTGCTCCAGACGCCGATGTGGGAGACCTTCTCCGAGCACGGGTACAGCGCCATCGCCTCCATCGTGGAGAGCGCCGGGCTGATCCTGCTGTTCATGTGGATGTACAAGCGGATGCGCATCCATGGCCACTACGAGAAGTTCAACCACCGCATCTGCACGAAGTGGGTGATCGTCGGCGCGCTCGCGGCGCTGGCTGGAATCGGCCTGTGCCTGCTGACGGACTCGCTGCGCTTCGAGACTGGCCTTTCGCGGCCGAACTTCTCCTGGACGGCGCTGGTCGCCATTCCGGAGATCTACCTGGCCACGCGCGCGGGCGAAGTGTTCATGATGGACTACCTCTACGACGGCGCGCGGCAGCGGGTGCCGAGGCCCGCGGCGCTGGCGCTGCTGATCGTCGTGGAGTACGTCGCCGACGCCGGCTGGAACCTGGGCTGGATCGGCATGCTGAACCTGATCCTGCAGGTGACGGTGGTGAGCGAGCTCCACGAGCGCTACGGCCTGGCCGCCGCCGCGGGCCTGTGGTTCGGCTGGGACTACGTGCTCTCGGCCATCTTCCCGATCGAAGCCCCGGGCGTGTGGTCGCTCTACCGCGTCGGCGACGCCTGGCTCACCGGCGGGCATCACGGATTGTTCGAGGGCGCTTGGATGACGGCCGTGATCCTGGGGATCATGGGGTACCTGTGGCTGCGCGTGCACTGGAAGCCGCTGATGGAGAAGAAGAAATAGAAGGAAGAATCCAAGGAACCTCAGGTTCCTTGGCAGAGATTCTTAAGGGACAGAGTCCCTTAAGCAGGTCTGGGCGGAGCCCAGCGTAATCCAGGCGGCCCGCGCGCATAATTCGGCTGCCATCAATGCGAACAACCGCCCCATCGCCACCATGCGCGGGCCGCCGCGGCGATTTTTTGGCCTGGGAAGCACAGCTTCTCAGGCCAAAAGAGTCCGCACTAACTCTCCATCCTACGCAGCAAATTTCCGATAACATTCCACATAAGCGAAAGAGAGCGCCCCAAAGTGCGTTCCCCTTATCATCTCCCCGCGCAGATCACTAGATCCACGGGCACGTCGTGCTCCTCCACGTCCAGGTGCTCGAACAGCTGGAAGGGGTAGCACAGCGCGACGAGCTTGTGGCGCGTGTGGGCTTCCAGGTACTTGTCGTAGAAGCCGCCGCCGTAGCCCACGCGGTGGCCCGCCGGGTCGAAGGCCAGGCCGGGCATGACGATCAGCGCCTCCTCGTCGTCGGCCACGGGCTCGTCAAAGATGGGCTCCGGGATGGTGTACGCACCCTCGGCGACCTGAGAGAAGTCGTCCAGCCAGAGGAAGCGCATCTCCTTCCCATAGCACTTCGGCACCGCCACGCGCTTGCCGTCTGCCACCGCCCGCGCCAGAATCGGCCAGGTGCGCACCTCCTGATTGTAGGGGAGGTAGCAGTAGATCGACTTGGCCTCTTTGTAATACTCCGTCTCGTACAGCTTCTCGGCCAGCTCGCGGCTGTATTCCTCGATTTGCGCGGCAGTCATCGCCCGCTTTTGCAAGCCGATCTCCTTGCGGAGGGATTTCTTGTCTAGCATAGTTCTACTCCAAGTTTGGTTGAATGATGCGGGATATTGGATCGGAGAAGCGGGGATTCGGGAGGTTCGCGGCAGGGGTACGAGAGTTAGTAGCGGCTGCTTTTAAATCGGGGAAGCTGCGCTTCCCCTCAAAAAGCGGCGCCGCCGCGGCCCGCGGTATGGGGGCGATGGGGCGATTGCGCGCACGGCCAAACCGTTGGCTGAATACCGCGGGCCGCTGGGAGCGATGCCTTTTTCCGCAAACCGCAACTGCCTGCTTGGCGCAGCTTCAGGGGCGACGCTGGGCTCCGCCCAGACCCGCCAAGGAACCTGAGGTTCCTTGGATTCTCCCTTTTGCTGCCGCGCTGGGATTCGACGCTTCTTCGCTGAACGCAGAAATCCTGCCCTCGGATCTATGGGGCAGGATTTCGTCGCCTCGTAGAAAGCCACCATCAGAACCGCACCGCAGGACTTTTGCCCCATGATCTACGGGGCAAAAGTCCGTCGCCCAAGCGCGGTAGCAGATGGCTGCAGGCCCCGCCTGCTACATGAGCGGCTCCATCGACAAAACCGGGTGGTTGTGCTCGGTCAGGAAGGTGTAGAGCTCCTCCATGTCCTCGGTCACCGTCTCGTCGGCGATCATGTCGGTGAAGTTGTCGATGCCGTAGAGCTCCTTCGCGGTCTCGTTCAGGTGCTCGGCGATCTGATCCTTCAGCGCCTTCGGCAGCCACACGATGCGGCCCGGGCCGCCCTCGGCCTTCATGAACTTCTTGGAGCTGATGAAGTGCTTGCCGTGACCCATGAAGCCCGGCGTCTGCACGCCGCCGCCCGTCATGGACGCCATCTCGCTGAAGCTCATGCCCAGCGGGGTCATGCCGGTGTGCTCGCGGTTGACGATCACCACGCCGTTCGACATCGGCTCGATGCCGCAGATGCACTCGAAGCAGCCGCAGCTCGTCATCGGATCCTCCATGATGGAGTAGAGCGTCACGTGCTCCAGCGCGCCGTGAGAATACTTGTTCACGGCCTCGTCCACGTCCTCGTAGCGGCCCAGGCGCTCGTCGATCATGCGGGTCTTCGGCACGATCTGGCAGGGGCCCTGCGGGTCGAGTTCGTTGGTGGCCTTCGCATCCAGCCAGGACACCGCGCCGCACAGGCCCAGGCGCTCCGGCGTGACGATGCAGACGTGCGAGGGGGAGAAGGCCTGGCACATGATGCAGGTGTAGAACACGTCCACGGATTCGTCGGTCAGCGTGCGCAGGCGCTCGTCGCGCTTGTCGAAGATGGCGTTGCCCATCTCGCGCAGCTCCTTGACCTTCTCCGGCTCGGTGTAGATCTTGACCTGGCACTTGTCGACGACGGCCTCAAACTCGCTCTTGATCTTGGCGTAGAGCACCTCGCCGATGTGCTTCGCGCGGAAGCCCGCGTCGTAGCTGGCCTTGCTCACGCGGATGCGGATCATGTCGCGCTGGCCGGTGTGCATCACGCCCTCGATGCAGTTCAGATAGCTGTGGAACTTGCGCTCCATGACGCCCTCGAAGTCCGTCTGCATGTTCTTGCCGGCGACCTCGACCACGTAGGCGATCGGAATCTTCGAGCCGAACTCGAAGGCGTCGAAGTCCGGGCCCTCCAGCGTGATGGAGTGATCCTCGATATCGTGGGCCTCCTTGGTCTGCACCAGCTCCAGGCAGTCCACGCGGGAGCCGTCCATCTCGATCTGCATGTCCTTGCGGCGGATGATCTCGCCCTCGAAGGCCGAGGAGAAGGACACCGGGATGTCGATGTTCGTGATCTTGATCTTGATGTCGCGGGCCTCCAGCGAGGTCTCGATCCAATCCTTGGTGTTGGTGTTGATGATCAGCGACTTCGGCACCGCCCACATGTCGTCGGTGTCGTTGGTGATGACCGGGAAGCCCATCTTGATGGCGCCCGCGCCGCAGGCCACGACGATGTCAGTGACAGGCGCGTAGGCGTTAACGAAGGCGAAGATGCGGTCGAAGGTGTAGCGGTGGAAGGCGTCGGCGTCGCCGGGCTCGGTCGCGCCGAAGATCATCGTGGCGCGGGTGACCAGCGAGATGACGTGGCCCACGGACCAGATGTCCGCGCCCACCGGAACTACGCGGACCTTGAAGCCCGTGGCCATGCCGGCGGAGTGCACCTGGTCGATGATGCCGCCGATCAGGAATACGAAGATGCCGCGGGACTGATAGCCCTTCACGGTCTCGACCGCTTCCTCGACGGACGGGGCCGGGCCGATCATGACCACGAAGCCCGGGATGTCGCGGGTAACCAGCGGAACGCCCAGCTCGCGCACCTCGGCGTCGGCGAAGTGGCCGTGGTACTGGGTGCCCTCGTAGGGGTTGGGGGTGCGGGCGTACTTGCAGGCCTCGATGACCTCGGCGCAGCAGGCCGTCGCGATGCCGGAGTCGAAGATGGCCTTGGTGTGGTAGTCGCGGCCCATCATGGCGCGCAGCTCACCCAGCGCCTCCTTCAGCTCGCCCAGCTTGGTGACCTTCTTGCCCAGGTAGGCGTAGATGCAGGCCAGGAAGTAGGCGGTGTCGGGCATGGTCATGGGCGCGTCCTCGCCCAGCTCGGCAATCACCTGGTTCAGTTCCGATTCAGCCTTGAAGTACATCTCGTCGGAACCGCGGAATACTCTGTCAAACAGACCCATCTATTTGTCATTCCTTTCTTACTGAATTGCTCATTTCTTCTCGTTGTCGATGCGCTCTTTGATCGCCCGAATCTCTTCAACGGCCCGGTCGCTCACGTCGAAGGGGGAGATGCCCCTCCGGTCGGCGTCGATGACCTCCGCGTTGTAGTGGATCACGCCCAGCAGCGCGTCCTCGGGAATTCGCTCCCGGAGGAAGGCCTCATCGTCGGCGTTTCGGACCTTATTGGCCACGACCCGCACGCGGGTGACACCGATGTCGGCGGCCAGCTTCTTGACCTTCAAATAGGTCTGGATGCTGCGCGCGCCCGGCTCGATCACGACGATGAACTGATCCATCATGCTCGCGGTGCCGCGGGCCAGGTGCTCGATCCCCGCCTCCATGTCCATGATCACCACGTCGTCCTTGCGGAAGACCAGGTTCGTCAGGATCGCCTTGAGCATCGCGTGTTCGGGGCAGACGCAGCCGCTGCCGCCGGTGTCTACCGTGCCCATGACCAGGAGCTTCACGCCGTTGATCTCCTTGGAGAATCGATCCGGGATGTCGTCCACCCGGGGGTTGAGCTTGAAGAACCGATTCAGGCTGTCCGCGCCCGTGCGCTCCTCCACCAGGTCGCGCATCTTGGAGATCGGGGTGATGGAGTTGACCTCCTCCTCCGAGAACCCCAGCGCGAGTCCGAGGTTGGCGTCCGGATCCACGTCCGCCGCCAGCACGGTGCGGCCTTCGCTTGCGTACAATCTGGCCAGTACGGCGCTCAGCGTGGTCTTGCCGACGCCGCCCTTGCCCGTGATCGCAACTTTCATACGATGCTAAATCCTTTCGGATGATGATTCAATCGGAATTCGATCAGATGCCCAGCGCCGCGCGCTTCTTTTCGATGTCGGCGATCATCTTGTCGCCCAGGGCCTCGATGTCGGTATCGACGATGAACTTCGCGCCGACCCAGTTCTCAATCTCGCCCTGCAGGAGCTTCACGACCTCGGGGCCGCCCTTGGTGTAGGGATCCACGCCCAGGTAGGTGTCGATGCCCGTCGCCACCACGTAGTTGCCGATGGAGATGGCCTTCTCGGACATGTACTCCGGCGCGCAGCCCACGACCGGGACCTGCGGGATGTCGATGCCCCAGTCCTTGGCGATGTCGGCGGCCAGGATCATCATGCGGGAGATGTCCACGCAGGAGCCCATGTGCAGAATCGGCGGGATGTCCACCAGCTCGCACACGCGCTTCAGGCCCTCGCCGCAGAGCTCCTTAGCTTCCTTGGAGAGCAGACCCGCCTTGGCCGCGGCCTGGGCCGAGCAGCCGGAGACGATCACGATGATGTCGTTGGCGATGAGCTTCTTCATCAGCTCGATGTGGGCGGTGTCCGGGCGGACCTTCGGGTTGTTGCAGCCGACCATGGCGACCGCGCCGCGCAGTATACCGGCCTTCACGCAGTCGATCAGCGGCTTCGTGGTGCCCAGCTCGGTGTCGACGTGGCTGTTGGTCACGCCGTCCAGGCACTTCTTGATGGCCTCGGTGGAGTAGCCCACGGTGGCGGTGGTCTTGAGGTTCGGGATGTTCACCAGATCCGGATTGCGGTTCTCGAAGTTGTCGATGGCCATCTTCACGATCTTCTTGGCGTTCTCGCCGGCCGTCTCCTCGTGGAACTCGATGAAGTCGGAGTCGGGCATGCGCGCGATCGGGGAGGTGGTGATGAACTTGGTGTGGAAGCACTTGGACAGCGGGCCCAGCGCCGGGAAGATGCACTGCACGTCGACCACGATGGCCTCGCACGCGCCGGTGAGCACCACGTTCTCCTGGCTCAGGAAGTTGCCCGCCATCGGGATGCCGTGGCGCATGGCGACCTCGTTGGAGGTGCAGCACACGCCGGCCACGTTGATGCCCTTCGCGCCCTTGGTCTTGGCGTAGGCGATCAGCTCGGGATCCTGGGCGTAGAACACGACCATCTCAGACAGCGACGGATCGTGGCCGTGGACGATGATGTTGACCATGTCCTTCTCCATGACGCCGATGTTGGCGGTGGTGTCCACCGGCTTCGGCGTGCCGAAGAGCACGTCGGACATCTCGGTGCCCATCATCGATCCGCCCCAGCCGTCGGACAGGCCGGCGCGCAGCGACTGGCGAACCAGCGCCTCGGGCAGCGACGAGCAACCCATGTGGGTCATGTGCATGGACTGGGAGACCTCGCGGTCGATGGCGCGGGGCTCGATCTGAGCGTCGTGCCAGACCTTCTGGCGAACCTCCGGCGCGCGCTTGAGGAAGCGCTGGATGCCGAAGGGCTTGCCGTACTCCATCAGGCCGATCTCGGCGACCTCGTGGGCGACGTCGTAGATGTCGCGGCCCTCGGTGGGAACGTCCCACTCCTTGGCGATGCGGATCAGCTTCTCGGGGTCCTTGACCTGGTAGTTGCCGTCCGGCTTGGCCAGGTACAGCGTGTGGGCGATGTTGCGGCCGTGGTCGGAGTGCGTCGCCGCGCCGCCGGCGGTGAAGCGCAGGTAGTTGCGGCCCACGATGCCGTTGGCGTCGCAGCCGCAGATGCCGCGGGGCGACTTGGGGGTGATGCGGCAGGGGCCCATGGTGCAGATGCGGCAGCAGATGCCCTCCTCACCAAACTTGCAGTGAGGGGTCTGGTTCTTCACGCGCTGCTGCCAGGTGTCCGCTCCTACTGCCTTCGCCGTTTCGAGCAGGGCGTCGGTTGCGGCTTCCATCTGCTCGACCGTGATGAAAGTGTTGTTCGTTGCCATTAGAGCTTCTTCCTCCCATACTATATGATCTGTGAAAAGCACTCCGTGTGGGAACATTTCCGGGGTTCGCGCACCTTTGCGCGCACGCCTCCCATGAGGGGAGGAGCATCCATCCCCGGGCCGGGTTCCGACACGGCGCAGAAACCCGATCATGGTTAATTACATTGTATCAAATCCGTGTCACAAAGTCAATGGCGGATGCCTCCCGGGGGGTTATTTTTTCCGCGAAAATTGACGGGAAATCCTGCACGAATCGCCTTGTGAATCTCGAAAACAGCCATACAGCGCTTTTTATGCAGATTTTTCGCCGTGAATCATTTACTTTTTGAGAAAGCTCGTGTATAATAACAGGCAGGAGAAGAATCCGCAATTGGAGGTATGCATAAATGAAGAAGCTGAATGTGCGCAAGGATGCCCGCTGCATGGCGTGCCTGAGCTGTGTGCGCGCCTGTTCCGAGGCCTTCTACAAGGAGTTCGACCAGGCGAAGTCCTGCATCCAGATCGTCGATAAGAACGGCGAGCCCAAGGTTAACTCCTGCCTGCAGTGCGGCAAGTGCATGCGCACCTGCAAGCACGACGCCATCACCCAGAACCCCAAGGGCGTGT